>JAYUTU010000343.1:0-2014 GCA_043754975.1 Bdellovibrionales bacterium
AAAAAGAAGCTGCTTTACAAGCTTTAGAAAATGAAAACGCAGCACAAGCCCGCGCAATGGAAGAATCTTTAGAAGCCACGCGTACAAAAAACGCAGCGGTATGGCCGAAATGAAAGCTTCTGAAAAAGCGGCCGCAGAAAAAGCAGCCCGCGATGAGGCTAATGCAAAAGCTGCGGCACTGGCCGCACGTGGCACCGGTGCCGATGGTGTTGGTCGTGGTGATACCGGATCAAGTGAAAATGCGATCGCAGCAGCAGGAAATCCAAACGCAGTCCGTTCAATTGATCAATTAAAACAAGTTCCTGGAAATCCAAAACCAAATTATGCGGTTGAAGAACGTCTTCGTCGTGAACAAGGTAAAGTTGTTTTTCAGGCTTACGTTACACCGCAAGGGCAATTAACAAATTTTAGATTGGTTTCATCAACTGGTTATAAAAATTTAGATGGTAAGACTTTAAGTGCTTTAAAGAAGTGGAAGTTTTATCCGGGTCAGCAAGGCTGGGTTGAAATTCCACAAGTGTGGACATTAAAAGGTGAAACTGAACAAATGCCCGCTCTGTTGAGAAGGCAAGTCAGTCAAAGATAATTCAAAAACTAATCGCCGAAAATTACTTTTTTAGATTTAGTCGAACCTTTAGTGCGAGTTGCAGCTTTTCTTTTTGTTCCAGAAGCTGCTTTTTTGCGTGTACGGATAAATTCAGTTTTTTTCGTTTTAGAAGCCATAATATTTCCTTTGTTAATCAATTAAGCAAAATGAGGACTTACAACTATCAAAATGGCATGACTAAGTCAATTGAGTGATCATCATCTTTTTGACGTTCGGATTCTTTTGTGAAGGCATAATGTAACCCAAACTGAGAGCCCCCAATACCTATACCTGCAGTAAAATAGTTTTGAGACTCTAAGTTGTTGTTTTGATAGCCAATTCGTCCAAAAAGCCATTCGTTAATATAACTTTCTAAACCAAATTTATAGATCTGTTTTTCATCAGATTGGGTATTTTTGCCAGACTCTATTTCAAATCTTACGTTTGTTAAATCCATATACTGCATTTCAAAACCTGCAGCTATCGTTGGGCGATCATCAATTGTATCTGCTAAATCTGAATCATTTAGCGGCTGATTTTTTAAAACTAAACCTGCCGATAGCCAGGCTGTTGGTTTATAGCTCACACCAACATCAACAATATTTTGTCGTTCTTTGTTTGTTTTAGGAAGTGCTTTTGTCGTTTGAAAACCAAACATAGCCCCAGCGGAAAAAACAGAGCTAATAGGATAAGCAAATCCTAGGTGCAAAGCTTCGGTCTCTAGATCAAAAGCCGTATTTCGACTGTAACCAATCACTGCAGGAAATAGCGCGTCTTTTCCATTATCTGAAAGTGAAATTCTTTGGGCCTCGCTGCCGTAACTTAGAGCTGCTGATTTTTGCTGAAAAAAATAAATTGAAGCTGGGTTATTAAAAGCACTATCAGTTTCATTGATTGATCCAACACCCCGCGCCGCCAAGGGCCGTTGATACAGACCCTAAGTTTTCAAATGCCGATGAATTTAAAACTGTAAAAAATAACAACCCAAATATCAAACTGCGTGCTGTAGTCAAAAAAGATTTATTCATTTGATAAGGCTAGCTATTTTTTTTGAATAAATCTATTTAAAAAAATTTAATAGTTGCTTCCAGTTCGCTTACAAATACTGGCGTATTGCGCACAACGACCAAGTGAGCGTCGTTGATCAGGTGTTCCTGCTGTTGTGTACGTTACATTCAAACTAGCATGAGAAGTTAAATAACATTCTTTATCTGGATCATAATTAATTCCCACATCAATGGCGTTTGACGGGTCGCCTTCTAGAATTCCTGTTGTTGGTAAATAGCAGTTTAAATCAACGGGTGCTAAACAGATTTGTAAATGACTGCGGCCAGCAGCAGGTTCACTTGTTGCTGGTATAAATAAACCAATATTCCAACTATCTTGCGAATAATGACGACGGATAAGTTGAATATCTTCTTGGCGGGC
>JAYUTU010000344.1:0-4346 GCA_043754975.1 Bdellovibrionales bacterium
GAATGCTTTACGTAAACAACATTGGCGCCGGGGTTAACGTGTTTAATTTCTTTTTCGATGGCAGTATTCTGATAGTGCTCGCCAACAGCAAAAATTAAATTCCATTTGGGACTAAAACTTTCAATCAAATAGCTAATTGCCGCCTTTCCCATAACAGAAACAACGGGCTTGGGTTGCGAATATCCTTCGTCTTTAAAGCGTTGGCCAAAACCCGCAACAGTCACAACAACTTGCATACTGAAGCTTATCCAACCGAAGATTTAGAATCGAAAGCATCACGTATTGCTAATCCGATATTAATTAACAGCGTCAATGTCAGCACTAACGCCACGGATGGCCACCAGACTAACCACTCTGATGTGGTAAAATATTTTTGCGCTTGCTGCAGCAGTTCACCCCAACTCGGTGTTGGCGCGCGCAGGCCCAATCCCAGATAATCAAGAAAGGCTAAGTAAGAAATATTGAATGCAATATCAAACGGAGAAAACGTAACGATCGGCGTAAGCCCATTGGGTAAAATATGTTTGAAAACAATTCGTGCATCCGATGAACCCAAGGCCTTGGCGGCCTCGACGAATTCACGCTGACGAAGTTGCAAAAACTGACCACGCATGTAGCTTGCAATCTTTGTCCAATCAAATACAGCCAGAAAAATAATAAGCACTAAAAGATTCGGTGTAAAAATAGAAATAATTGTAATCAGAATTAATGTGACAGGCATGGTCTGAATAATTTCAACTACGCGCATGCCAATCAAATCCACTTTTCCACCAAAGTAGCCCATCAAAGATCCAAATATAACTCCGATAATGTAACTGGCTAACCACGCGCCGATAGAAAAAACCAGGGTATAACGAAGGCCGTAAAGCAGTCGTGTCAGCACGTCACGCCCACGATCATCAGTGCCCATTAAATTATATTTTGTAGGCGCTGAAGGATAACTTTCTTCAACCTTATTGCTCTCAAAAGGATCCCACTGCACTACGGGCCAGACTGACCAATCACCGGCCTTAGGCTCTAACGAGCGATAATCCATAACATAGATATCATCCCGGCCAAATTCAGTCGGATGATAGTCAAATACTAGCGGAAAAAAAATACGGCCATCGTATTTCATAATGTGCGGTTTGCTGTTGGCCCAAAGTTCCGCCGTGAAACTCAAAAAAAACAAAATGCCTAACAACCAAACCGAAACCATCGCCACATGATTCCGCTTAAAACGCCGGTAGCGTTTCAAAGTTAAATCATTATTTATACGGCCTTCAATCAGTTTCAAATTTATATTCCTATTATTTTCTAACTCAATTTAGTTTTTTCATCAAAAAATTATTCAATTCATTACTTAAAATCAATCCGAGGATCTACTAGCACGTAAATAAAATCACTCATCATATTTCCAAGTAAAAGTAGCAAGGACGAGATAAATGTTAAACCCATGATAACGTTGTAATCTCTCGCTAAAATAGATTGGTACCCTAAAAGTCCGATCCCATCTAAATTAAAAATAGTCTCTACGATTAAAGAGCCTGCTAAAAAAACTCTTAAAAACCCACCCAAACCAGTCGCCACAGGAATCAAAGCGTTGCGCAAGCCATGTTTAAAATAAACCAAATTGCTTGTTAAACCTTTAGCACGCGCTGTTCGAATGTAGTCAGATTTAATTACATCTAACATCGAATTACGAACCAGCATGCTAAGTTCAGTAAATCCGCCCATCACATAACATGTCAGTGGTAGTACAAAGTGGTAACCGCGGTCTAAAATTTTTCCCATGAAAGTTAGTTCATCATAATTATCGGCTTTAATTCCACCGATAGGAAACCAGTCAAAATAAGAACCGCCAGCGAACCAAACGATTAGAAAAATTCCTAACACAAGTGGCGGGATCGAAACCATGATATACAAAATGATTCCAGATACTTGATCAAAAATTCCACCTGCATTGATAGCTTTTTTTACACCCAATGGAATGCAGATTAAATAAGTTAGAATTAAAGAAGCTATTCCAAACTGCAGCGAAACCGGAAACTTAGAGCTAATGACATCCATGACTGGCTCTTGGTATGAAAAACTATCACCAAAATCAAATTTCGAAATATTTTTTAGCCAAATCCAGTAACGTTCATACACTGGCTTATCAAAACCGTATTGCTTGACCAATGCTTCCAAAACCTCTGGCGGAATACTAGAGCTTTTTGCGTTATCACCTTGCTGCATTTTTTGCAGCTTCTGCTCGATAGGTCCGCCTGGCGCTAAATTGATAATAAAAAAAGTGACGAGTGTAATCCCCAAAAATGTAGGGATCGCGATTAAAATTCGGCGCAGCAGATAAATAAGCATGATGTCTGAGCCTAACCTAAAACTACAGCTTAACCAAAGTTATTTTGTAGCTGACCACCAAGAGTCTTGCCCGAAATCATACTTGTATGTCTCAGCAACCATTTTGACTTTATCAGAGTTGGCATAAAATTCGAATCTATTATTAAACATAAAAACATACGGAACATCATTTGCGATCAAAGTGTATGCTTTTTTGAAAATGGCCGTGCGCTTCACGCTGTCCAATTCGGATCGGCCCTGCTCTATCAATTTGTCGACTTCGGGATTCGCATAGCTACCACGGTTCGACCCGCCTTTACCGCCTGAGCTTGAGTGCCAAATTTGCTTTGGGTCCATTTCAACGTCGCCGCCGCCCCAGCCCATTGCGTACAAATCAAATCTGGTACTATCTTCAATAGTTTTCAAAAAGCTATTCCACTCCAAGAACTTTAGCTCGACATCAACGCCTGCTTTTTTTGCGTCCTCTTTTACTATGGTCCAATATTTTTCAGAATCTTTATTTGCGTAGATTAGTGAAAGCTTAAGTTCAACTTTTTTTCCGCCAACTTCTTTTTCTAAAATACCATTTTTGTCGGCGTCAGCCCAACCTGAATTCTTTAAAAGCTCTTGCGCTTTTTTTGGATTGAACTCAATTGGCTTTACATCGGCAGCCTGCGCAGATTTTACTGATACGGGCCCATTCGCCAGGTCGCTCATGCCATTGCGAAATTTTTTGTTCATTTCGGCACGATTTACAAGGTGTGCAAAAGCAGTTCTAACATTCAGATCCTGTAAAACTTCAGTTTTAAAATTGAAGCCAATATATCCATAAGACTTAGGTTTTTGATTTATAACTTTTTTAGCAAAGGCTGTCTTGCCAAAAGGACCTCCCTTGGCTTTTAAAAAAGAGTCCATAGTTAGTTCAGCATAGTCAATTTCACCTTTTTTTAAACGCTCAACTAAAATGTTATCGTCTTTAGTAAAACGAAAATTTATCTGATCAAAGTTATAATAACCCTTCATATTTGTAGTTTTGTCGCCATACCACTTATCAAATTTCTTAACCGTAATGGATTGACCTTTGTCATATTTCTCAAGCTTGTAGGGTCCTGCACCAACAGATTCCTTCTGCATTTTTACGGACTTATCAATGTTTCCATAAATTGATTTTGGAAGAACTTTAAAAAAAGTGCACAAAACATTAAGGTTCTTAAAGTATTTTTCTGAAGCCGTAAAACGAACCGTATGTTTGTCGATGACATCAATTTTTGTGAACTTCTCGAAATATGGTATGGAATTCAGCGCCTGGTGTTTTGGATCACGAATTGTTTCAACAGAAAATTTAACATCATCGGCGGTTACATTGTCACCGTTGTGAAAGTAAGCGTCTTTACGCAGAAAAAATGTAAACGTTAGGCCGTCTTTGGAAATTTCCCATTTTTCTGCAAGGCGCGGTTCGAATTCGTAAGTCTCAGGATTGTTAACGCATAATGTATCGTGCACATAAGCAGAAAAGTAAGCTTCGTAAACATCACCAGCCATAATCGGATGCAAACTTTCAGGTTCAGCTCCGAAATTATAATTCATCGTTCCACCCTTGGGTGCATTGCGGTTTGGCTCTACTGCCAAGGCTGTGGTTACTAAAAGCGTGCTTGCAAACAAAGTTAAAATTAGGCTTTTCAAAAACATTGGACGACTCCTTTTAGAAGTTGTTTAATAAGTACAAGAAAACATGATCGAACTTGGGTTTTTATTCAACTTCTGATTCATGGCGCAACAGGCAAAGTAAAGGAATTCATTTTCTTTTTTTGAATTTAGGCCTAATTCAAGAGCTCGCAATTTTGTTTAGAAAATACCAAGGAATTTCGCTAGTAATCGCAGAAAAAATCCTTAAAGGAATGTTATGGAAACTAAAAAATTTGACCCCACAACGACGATTTCATCAGATTTTGGAATATTCGGCATTCCCGCCACAGAAGCCGAAAGTGCTTTGGTTTTGCTTCCCGTTCCGTGGGAGGTCACAACAT
>JAYUTU010000345.1:0-2010 GCA_043754975.1 Bdellovibrionales bacterium
ACTTAGTAAAATCAGTAAAAACGTGTACAGGGTGTTGACTAAATTTTGAGCTCTTATGGTCGAATCGTGTTTAGCTTCAATAAAAACAGGGATAAAACTGACCGACAACGACCCCTCACCAAGGAGTCTTCGAAACATGTTGGGTATTCTAAAAGCAGCACCCCACGCATCAGTGATACTTTTATCAAATAAAGCAGCCATAAGACTTTCGCGGAGTAGTCCTAATGACCGACTTGTCATCGTACCGAACGTCATTTTCAGTGCATTTTTTAAAACATTCGACTGAATAGCCCCTTGATTAACAGATGTCGCCGTGCTATCTAAATGTCTTCGTTCTGGTTGTTGTTTTATATCAGACATACTTTAATTGGAGGTTATACCTTGGCACAACATAAGTCAGCAGCTAAAAGAGCTCGTCAAACCACTCGTAAAAATGCTGTTAATACTACTAGTAAATCAATCGTTCGTACTGGTGAAAAAACACTTCTTAAAGCGATCAAAGATAAAGATGTAAAAACCGCACAAACTTTACTATCTGCTTATGTAAGCAAAATGATGAAAGCCGCACAAAAAGGCGCTTTCACAAAACAAACTGCAGCACGTAAAATTGCTCGTTTATCAACTCATGTACACAAAGCTTCAACTGCTAAATAGTTATCTCTAGCTAGACAGCACGTTCAATGACAGTCCGAGCCACGTAAGCTCGGATTTGTCGTTTTAGGGCTACACTCACTTCTCGAAAATTTGTACCGTAAACGACATGGCCCGCACGAGTTGCCTGATCAGGAATGGTGTTTTTAACAACGCCACGTAAAGTAAAAAATCCACCATCTGGAATATAAAAACATACGACAATTTGATCACCAATATTTAGCGCCATATCAGTTTGAAATGATAGTCCGCCTTCACCTATTTCATAGCCGTCTACAACTTGCGAAAAGCCTTTGATCAAAATGACCACCGGTTTTTTAAAATGTTTTCGCGGATATTTACGCTGAATTGTATCTAATAAACCCATATACATTTATCGACAGAGCAACGCTAATCATAAACCGACTAAAGTCTTGAACTCTGAAAGATAGTTCGATTCAATGTGAGAATGAAAACTTCAAGCTCGTTCTTTAATTTGTTATTTGTTTTTATCTTCAATGCCTTCGCTCTTAGTTGCGGCACTTCGGGCACAGGCTTGATCGGCTCGATCACTCAGCCCAACCCTGCTTATCGCGGGCCTATTATAGATCTTTCAAAGGAAGCCAAAGCCAACCTTCCCTACAGAAGCTTAGACACATCTCAAGAACTCACGACGATTGGTTTTGGATCTTGCAGCGATCAGAATATGCCACAACCCGTTTGGGATGTAGTCCTTAATAACAATCCAGGTTTGTTTTTAATGATGGGCGACAATGTTTACGCTTCAAAATCAGAGGATCGACCCTTCATAGACCAGTACATTAAATTGAATATGAACACTTCATACAGAAAACTGCGTGAATCCATCCCCTTTCTGGCCACTTGGGACGATCATGATTTCGGGCAAAATGATGGCGGTTTTGATAACCCTGATAAAGAAGACGCCAGACGTTCGTTTTTAAATTACTGGGGTTACCTAAAGCAAACATTACCTAAAAGTCAAAAAGCTATTTACCACAGCCGTTTGATAGGAACTAAAAACAAACAAATTCATTTTATTTTATTAGACACACGCTGGGATCGAACAGCTCTTTTAAAAAATACAAATATCACTGATCTAGTGAACACGACTCCGAAGCTTTACACAGCCCAAACTGATCCGAAACAAAAAATGCTGAGTGAAGAACAATGGCTATGGCTTGAAGAAGAGCTTAGAAAACCAGCCCGGTTTAAAATTATTGTTTCTTCAATTCAAGTCATCGCTAATGATCATGGTTTTGAAAAATGGGGAAATTTTCCTTCCGAAAAAGAAAGACTTTTTAATTTATTGAAGAAAACAAAATCTTCAAAAGTATTATTTCTATCTGGCGATCGCCATTT
>JAYUTU010000346.1:0-4339 GCA_043754975.1 Bdellovibrionales bacterium
TATTATCCGCAGTCAATACCAACAAAAGGAGAAGACAGTGTGCAATAAAGTGAAGTTATGTACGGAGCTAGAGTGGCCAAATCGAGCTGATTCATTGAAAGCCGCAATTGCAGAAAATCCTAAAAACGTGCTTCAGCATTATTCACATCCCGGAATTAAACTTGCGTTGGCGAGCATCGAAGCACCATACATAGCATTAATGTTCCAAAAGAAATGGTTACCTGGGCGCACTTTAAAAATTGCGTTCTTGGGCGTCATCAATACTCAAGTAAAAGAAAAGATTATTATCTATGCAAATCAATGGCCTAAACACATAAACCTTAAATTCGAATTTGTAGACGGTCAAAACGGTGATATTCGAATAAGCACTGAATCTGGAGGATCTTGGTCATTCATCGGCACAGATGCCACTTTGATAGAAGCCCAAAACGCAACCATGAATTTTGGTTGGTTAAATCCAGATTCACCTAATGAAGAATATAGCAGGGTAGTTCTTCATGAGTTTGGGCACGCTCTAGGTGCCATTCATGAACATCAGCATCCCGACGCAGGTATTCCATGGGACCGCCCCAAAGTTTACGAGTACTACGAAAAAATGGGGTGGAGCAAAGAACAAGTTGATAACAACATTTTCTCGAAATATGACAGCAATCAATTAAATACAAGCGTTTATGATCGAACCTCAATAATGCATTATGCAGTGCCAAACGATTTAACCACCGGAGACTGGGAAATCGGTTGGAATACAAGCCTATCAGCTTTGGACAAGTCATTCATGTCCAAGCAATATTCTTAAGATTATGGAGAACAATATGAAGAAAATTACCATTATTATTGCTGCATTACTTTTAGCTTCCGGATGTGCTTCATCACTCAAGACATTTAATGCAAAGGGTGAGCCTACGGTTGGAATTCCTATCGGAACACCTGTTCTTGTAGAAATAACAGAAGAAACTACCTATGAAGTGGACCCAAAAAATGTGGGCTACGAGTCATATTGTAAGTCGGATATAAATTCAAAGTTTCAATTACTAGCGCTTGGTGAGCGTAGTTTTATTGCGTTTGATCCAGCACCTTTAGGAAAGGGCGAGTTCAAGGTAGAGTTTAACGATGCTGGTGTACTTAAGAGCGTATCTTTGAATTCAGATGCAACTGCTGGCACAGAAAAAATAACAGGTCTTCTCGACACCGTGCTTCCATATTTAGCTGCGCCTAAGCCAACAGCATCAGCTCTGGCACTTCCTCCGGATACAAGCGCACAAGAAAATAAAGAAAAGTATTGCATTAAAAAGGGTACAAAAGTCGTAAATGTGAAGCGCGTGAATATTGAATAGCTAATAACAGTTGTGCACTATAAATTTAAGTGAAAGGAAGAAATTCATGCAAACAAAAAGTAAATTTATTATATTGGCGGTGGTTAGCTCGAGCATGTTTGGCATTCAGGCACAAGCTGCTTGCGACCCCAAAGTAAGACCATCTGGCTTTGCCGAGTTTAAGGAATGCACTTATCAAGAAAGTGAAAGTGGTATATGGATTGTCGACGGCGACATTCCGATTACATCAGAAAAGGCGCTTGAAGCATTCTATGACGCTACGGTGAAGCTTCCTAATCCGAAAGAATTGAAGAAGCCGCCCAAGCTTGGTAACAAGAAAGGCAAATTGATCCTGAACCGTTTCAATAACTCTGACGATGTCTGGCCCACCGCACGTCAATGTGATATCCGATATTGTGTGTCTAAAGCTTCATCTGGGGCTCGCTATAATCAAATTGTGGCTGCAATGGCGGAAGCATCAAACGCCTGGGGCGCTAATGCAGGAGTGAAGATAGTGCACATGGTCGGAGAGGATGCGAGTTGCACCAGCAGTAATTCAAATGTCGATTTTGACGTTCAGGTTATCAAGGGACAGCCGTATTTGGCGAGAGCTTTTTTCCCGAATCAGTTGAGAGCGACTCGGAACATTCTGATCGATACTAGCTCGTTTTCGGTTGATCCTCCGCTGACGCTGATAGGAGTCCTGCGCCACGAACTGGGACATGTCTTAGGATTCAGGCATGAACACTCTCGACCTGAGGCTGGAACCTGTTTTGAGGACAAGAGTTGGAAGCCCCTCACACCTTATGATTCCGAATCGGTGATGCACTATCCCCAATGCAACGGTACGGCGGGGTGGGAATTAAATCTCACTATTCTTGACATAAATGGTAGCGTTGCAGCTTACGGTGCTCCACAAGTTTGTCATTATTAGTAAGTGTTGAGATGGATAGGCGCGATTTTCTGAGTGCTTGGGGTGGGGCCGCGTTTTTGGCTTTGTTCAATAGAGGACTTGTCGCACAGCAGAACAACTGTATCAAAGTCACCACTGGAATGAGGCGCGGTTGTGCCTTGCACTCGCTGAAACCTAATATGGGTAATTGTGATGAGCTTGTTGCCTCTTGCGGCGACGAGAAATTCGATGCCGCGATTGCCAAAGAGTTTTCCGCACAATACAAATTCTTCGGCCTTTCAGACGTAACTATGACATATTTTTCGGATTGCCAGCCCAATGCTTTCGCTGAGCAGGACACTAAGCGCATTGCGCTGGGTGTCAACTTGATACGCAGTTGCCTCAATCACTACAAGAACAGGCAAGACTATTTTTTCACTATGTTGCCCATATACGCTATTCTTGCCCACGAGTTTGGCCACCAAGTCCAATTCGCAAATGGCTGGATGAATCCTTGCGATTACGTCGTAAATGAGGAGCTAGAAGCCGATATGTGGGCTGGTTATTACGTGGGAAGCAGCTTGGCGATAGGTTACGAGGTACGGCAAACCATGCAACAATTCTATGAGCTGGGGACTGGAGATTTTCTCGACCCGGATTTCCACGGTTCACCCTATCAACGTTCGCATGCATTTATTGATGGCATTATGGTTGCCGAAGAGGTGTCTAAAGGGAAGATTGGCAAATCCTTTACAGCAGTTCGAAAGCGTTTTGTTGAGCTGGTGGCAGTCGAGCTACGCTATCCTAGAGACACTTCACCTGGCATTTTTGACAAAGCCGATATTCGCCATCTATGCGATCGTTACAAGTTTACTGGCACATATCAGGATTGTGCGTCCGCGATGGGGTATCCTTGGGATGGCCCACCGATTCACAGTTCGCCTGCAAAGCAGAAAGGTGGCTACACACGTTGAAATGAAGATGTCAATCTTTCCACCTGGCATTGCCCACAAAGCCGTGCATGGCCGGTGAATTCAAATATTGACGGTCTGCTTTGCCCCTCACTGCAGCCAGTCACTCTTGATTGATGAAATTTCGGATTGAGCCCAAAGTGTCGATTATGAGCGTTAGCTGTAGGAAGCTGAAACTCAATAATCAAGTTAATATGACATTTCAAAAAAACAGAAAATCAACACAATGCTATTGACCTGTCTATTTTACGAAACAGATTCAAGTCGTATTATTTTTCCAAATTAGCGCTCATCATTTGTATCTGCCTTTGCATCCAAATCAACGATATATTTACAAGGGTATCATGTTCAAAAACTAGCCGGTGATAAGTTTGCCAATGCATGCCTTTGGGCTTTTCACCATGCCCGTTCAAAATACCTGGCTCCCAACCCAAACGATTTCGAATTTTACCTGCCTGCCGCGTGGCGCGATCATCAGCATTTTCCCGTTGGCTGGCGTAGGCCAATTGATAGCAATGACGACAAGCAAAAATGCCAGCACTGCCAATGTGAAGTTTTGCCACACGCCGATCACAACCACTTGCGGGGCATTTAAACCAAGCACGTAAGCCGCCATAATTGCAAGGCGTCCACTCAAGCAGAACGGGGTAATTCTGATTTTTCCATTCACTGCTGTTTCTCTGATGTCTATAGTCAAGAGTTACCCGATTATCGCCAACCTTCAATTGGATTGAGGCTATCTTTTCACCGTTGCGGGTCCAGCTCCAACCAAAAGAGCTTCCATTATTTAGCAGCCCATCTCTTTGGAGTTTCCTTACATCTAAAGATCGACAGTCCTCAGTTGTTTTCTTGCCACCTTGATCCCTGCGCCCACTATTCATACCGCCCATCTTTTTTACTCCAATATTTTGCCTAGATCATTAACCAAATTTAGTAACATTAAGTTTTATGAGCGCTTGTAAATCTAAGCGAACCTATATTCCACATGGGTTGTAGCGCAATTCTCACTTCAAAATAATTACGCTGTTTCTAGCTATTAACGAACATTATTAAGCTCTTTCAGCTTTAATAGCATGGCTAAAGTGCGTTCAAATTTACGATCCAAATGCGTTTCATATCGGTTTAACATTTCTAATTTGAAAGCTTGGAAACCTTCACCAAGC
>JAYUTU010000347.1:0-4323 GCA_043754975.1 Bdellovibrionales bacterium
CTAAAAATGACCGTGCTTAAAAACTTTAAGTTCATGAAAAATCCTTCCGTGATTTTTGTTATAGTCATTATGCTAATGGAAATAAAATAAATCGACAACAATTTGTTGATCAGTCTTTGGTCCAGTAATTTGTTAAAGAGCTGTGTAATTTTTTAGAATTAGAAACATAAACTCCGATTCGTCTAAAGTTAATAAAATTTAAATCCGAAAGTAATCTCGGAGGCCGAATGAGAGATTGGTCAATTAATAAAAAGATTTATGTTCTGGGCTTGGTTATGGTCGTTGGCGGATCCGTCTTGGTTGCGGGCTATCTTTTTTCGACGAAACAGTCTTTCCAGGTTCAGCAAGAATCAAAAAAGGCAGCGCAATTAAGCCGTGGATTTCAGACACTATCTCTGACCTACGAGCAGGCTGGTATTGCCGTGTTGAAATTTATTGCCGATCCTAATCAATCTATTTGGGATGAAAAAGTAGAAGCCAACAAATCTTCACTGAAACTAGCCAACGAACTGAAATCACTAACTGAAGATCCAGTAACCCTATCGGTCATCGCAGAAATTGAAAAATTACACACCGAGACTTTATTACCAGTAGACTCAAAGATCCAGGAACTTATTTTAACTAGTGCGCGTGATACAGTTTTTGAATACTACCGCCAAGAATACACTCCCATTTATGAAAAACTACGGGAAAATTTGAAAAAAGGACGTGAGCAAGGTGATGCGTTGTCTGCAAAAAATTTTGAATACCAAGAAAAAATATTTAAGCGAGACGCCTTAGTTGTTTCTGTTTCCCTTACGTGTGGTCTTATCTTACTCCTGATCGCCCTTCTGCAAGGAGTGCGATCACTGACACAAACACTTGGAGGAGTTTCAACTAGTTTAACTCAAGCTAGTTTTCAAACTGCAGTCATTAGCCAAGGCCTCTTAGATGCAAGTCAAAAATTATCTACCAGCGTAACTGAGGGCGCAGCTTCATTTGAAGAAACTGTTGCCTCTTTAGAAGAACTCTCGACGATGGTTAAGTTGAATGCCGACAATGCAAAACAGGCCGCTTTGTTATCTAAAAATAGCTGTCAGGCCGCAGAGGCCGGTGATTTTGAAATTACTAACCTCATTCTATCTATTAATGACCTTTCAAAAAGTTCAAAAGAGATTCAAGAGATAACTTCAGTGATTGACGACATTGCTTTTCAAACGAACCTACTGGCATTAAATGCAGCTGTTGAAGCCGCCCGGGCCGGTGAAATGGGAGCAGGATTTGCTGTTGTGGCCGATGCCGTACGAAGTCTTGCACAACGAAGTTCAGTTGCTGCCAGTGATATTTCAAAACTGATTGAACAAAGTGTTACGAAAACAGAAAAAGGTGTCAAAGCCGCTCACGGTAGTGGCCTTATCCTAAAAGAAATTGTCACCTCAGTTAAAAAAGTAGCAGCCCTGAACGAGGAAATTTCAGCTGCTAGCGTTGACCAGGCGACTGGCCTCGGACAAATAAACATTGCTATGAATCAGTTAGATGCCGCTACCCAAACTAACGCAGCTTCTGCTAGTAACTCGGCGGCGTCATCCGAAGAAATGTCTGAGCAAGCTGAAGCCTTACAGGAAATGGTGCAATCGCTGAACGAAGTTGTTCAGGGAAAAAATCGAAAATCCACCATGGAAGACGCTGCGTAACTTTAAATTTTTAAGGCGAACTATTCGGTAGTTTTAAGTGAAATTGACTCCCTTTTCCAAGTTCAGACTCAACCCAGATTTCTCCGTGGTGGGCTTCCACGAACATTTTTGAAATATATAGCCCGAGACCCAGGCCAGTGCGATGAGCCGAACCCAGCTGCGCATACCTTGAGAAGATAGCTTCTGTTTTACTCGGTGGAATTCCGGGTCCATCATCCTGAAAAGTAAAAAAAATATTTTTATCTTTTGTACTGACACTGATTTTTATAGTACCACCGACTGGTGTGAATTTAACTGCATTGCCAATAATATTAGTTATTACTTGTAGCATGCGACCACGGTCACACATCAGATTTGGAAGTGTCCCTTCAACAAACATCTTTATCGAAATATTTTTAGACTTTGCAATATGGGCGCACGTATCCACTGCTTCGTGCACAAGATCCTGAATATTAACAGCACCTAAAATCAGTCTCATCTTTCCCTGAGCAACACTTTCCATATCTAGAATATCGTCAATTAAGCGTAATCCTTTCGCAGCATTTCGCTTTATCATTTGGATGTATTGTATTATCTCTGAACTAAATCTTTTTTCGGAATGATTACCACTCATTTTTCCAGTAACTTCCTCAAGTAATATATCTGCAGATGACAAAATCGCACCCATTGGATTTTTTAAATCATGGCTCACGATTGCAAGAAACTCATCTCGAGTCGTCAATTCAGTCTGTGTCTGTAAATGAGCTGCAATTTCTGTAACAAGGTTTGCAGAAGTATCTAAAACTTTGGAGTCTGTTGTTTTCCTCTCTTGATCTAAATTAAAGTCCGTCTGGCCTCGCTCTTTTGATAATAAATCGATAATAAATTGATTCTTTGTATTGCGCTCCTTCTCAATTGTTAAATCAATTCGAGCGCGCTCTTGCGCAACTGCAGAATCTGCCTCTTTGCGCTCAGCGTGAAGGCATTGCTCGTTCAAATCTCGGCTTACACGTGCCGGGATACTCATGGATTGCAAATCCTGCTCGGCGTTTCGCTCTTGATCAGTTTCTTTGCGCTGAGTAATGCGGGCTTGATCTACTTCTAATCTTTCATTAGCAATGGTCTCATTAGCACTGCTCTCGACAAGATCACGATCATGGGCCAAAGTTTTATTTGCTCGGTCGCGCTCGACATGCAAACTTTCATCTGTTTTTTGTCGGTGTCTACGAACACCATTTTCAGTATGCTGGCTCATGATTTGTCTCCTCATCATTCACCATCTTAACACGATTATTTGAGCCCAAAATTGAATTTAATTATTCTTTTAGAAATACTGTCATACTGCGGTCAGAACTTAACACTTCGCCCTCTTGTGGCCACGTGCTATCAACGCGACCATTGCCGATAAACTTGATTTGAATTTGCTGTTGAGAAGCACGCTCTAAAACCTCACGCATTGTCAGCGATTTCAATTTGGGAGCAGACATTAATAAAGAATTTTCATCGGCTAATTTTTCACGGGTGATTTCAACTGATTTTTCGTCTTCAGTTATTTTAGCTATGGCCTTTGACATAGCGGCTTTTGCCAATGTTTTTGCAGGCTCTATGGATAAAGTATCCGGCAAAACACCACCCCTACGCACAGCATAGGATGCGATTTTTGAAAACACTGGAGCTGCGACTTGTGATCCGTAGTAGCCCTTACGTGGCCGGTCAAAGCCAACAAAAATAACGTACTCCGGTGCATTCGCTGGAATAAATCCAGCAAAGCTTGCGATATAGCCACCAGGTAAATACCCGCGGCCTTCGGCTTTTACTTTTTGTGCTGTACCTGTTTTGCCGCCGATAAAATATCCAGGAACGCGCGCCAAAGTTCCCGTGGCCTTATCCGCCGTAACAGCAGTTAGCATTTGTCGCATTTTTTCTGCAGTGCTTTCTGAAATCACTCGGCGAATTGGTTGCGGAGAATGGGCCTCGACTTCATTCGTTTCAAGATCTGAAATTTGTTCGACAATAAAGGGTTGATTCAGCATGCCGCCATTGGCGATTGCTGCATAAGCATTCGCAATTTGTAATGGTGATGCTGTGATGCCTTGGCCAAAGGACACGTTGGCAATTAAGTGATCGCGCCATGGAAGTGGCACAGTAATTCCCTTGGCCTCACCTGGTAAATCAACTCCACTGCGTTCACCAAAACCAAAATGGGAAAGTCCTTGCTTTAACTGCTCATCACCCAACATCAGCGCAATTTTAGAGGTCCCGATATTCGAAGAGTAGGCCAGCACGTCTGTTACTGAAATCACACCCTGAGCATGATCTTTTTCTGCTTCTCGGATGATTCGTTTGCCAATTTTAAATGATCCATTTTCACAGTTAATTTTTGTTGCGGGCTTTATCAGATTTTTTTCAAGCGCTTCAGCAATGACAAAGGTTTTCATCGTGCTACCCGGCTCGAAGGTATCGGTCACACTGCGGTTCCGTCGCACAAAAGAAGATACTGAACCTGGAGCATTTGGATCAAAATGCGGAAGGCTCGCTAAAGCTCTGATGGCAGATGTTTTGGCGTCTAGGACAACAGCCCATGCACCATCTGCTTCAAATTTTTTTATGGCTTCCTGCAGCTCTGATTCAACGAAATATTGCAGGTCTGAATCAATGGTCAGTTTAATTT
>JAYUTU010000348.1:0-2001 GCA_043754975.1 Bdellovibrionales bacterium
TGCAATGATTGAAGAGTGAGGGGAAGTAGTTTACTTTTCGCTAACGTTCTGATTTTTTTAGAAAATATTGATTAAAAGTTCCCGGCCAAAGCAATATAATAATTTTCCAGAAGAGTAGTAATATGGATGACAAAACATTTGATGAGGCCACAGCAAGACATGTGAATAAAAATTTAACTTTTTTATTTTTAATAATGTTTACTACTGCATGTTCGTCTATAGAAACTAATTCATCTAACGATGTCATTCCTAAAGCTGATATAAACAGAATAAATGAGATTTATCGGATTCAATCCGCTGCTGCTAAAGAAGTTTGGCCTGGATTTGAAAATGCCAAGTTTAGATTTGTAATGATAGGCGATGAAAACCAGTGGGCTATAAATGTGGATCCTCTACCAGAATATTATAACAAAGTTGCGGTTCCCTCGTCGTTTAACAGAGAAGTATGAATAGGCACTTACCAATTGCTCTATTGGTGATTTTAACGGTTTTCACTTATAGTAGTTTTTTATACAGCGGTTATGTTTCGTGGGACGATAATGTTTTTATTCTTGAAAATGAGCTGCTAAAACTTGATTTTATTACAGCAGCTAAAAAGTTTTTTCGCGATTTTTCTACGGTGATTATCTGCCTATTCCGCTAATGTCTTATTGGGTAGAAATTAAGATTTTTGGATACAATTCGGTTGCACAGCATGCAACTAACTTGCTGCTATGAGGTGAAAAAAGAGAATTACTGATTTTTGTAGTAAAGCTCGCTGGGGCTAACCGGTTCATCAAGTGCTCGCCATGAAAACTCTAACTGGGAAACCTGACTTCTAAAAAATCCTAAAAAAGTATTTTTTATTTGCTCTGAATGGGAACTATCATTCAACTCAGTACTCTGATCGACATGATTTTTTGCAATTTGTAAAGCAGTTGCTGCAACGATTCCTTCCCCGATGCGAATTTCAACCGTTGCACCGATTTGTGCGGCCAATTCCCGGGGCAAAAGCGGTGTTACCATTTTTCGATTAATCTGCTTAACTTGATAATACAGCCTGCTCAATTTTCCCGTAATGTACATTGGTACAATAACGGTCTCCGGAACTTCAGATGCGAAGTCGAATAACCCTGGTTTCCAAGAGGCCTCAACTAATTTCCCATTAGTTCCCATGTCAGAATTACTGCCAGATGGGAACATAATGATGCAGCCTCGATTTTTAAGATGATCAATTATGCGTTGACGAGCAGCTCGATTTTTAACTTTGCCTTCTGGGGTTCCAGAGACGTCAATTAGTACGGCATTTTCATGAATACCGGGAAGTTCTTTTAGCGAATCAGTTAAAACGATTAACGTGTCGGCTTTTTTTCGAACAGCTGTCGTGATTGAAGCTTGTGACATCGCATCGATACCTGCCAACGGATGAGTACCGACGATAATCGCGGGGCCTTCACTAGGAATTTGCTCTAGCGCTGTCAGAAAAGATGTTTTTATTTTCAAAGAAAATGATTCCGCCAATTTAACTGGGTACGGAATTGGGCGCATGTCGTTAATCAATTTATTTACAACACCACTGAGTTTGTGGGCCCCTATTATCGCAGAGACTGGTGCGACCATCATATTTAGCACTTTTGCTGCTTGCTGGCGAACTGAGTGATCGTAGTAAAGATCGTCACGAGTCAGTTTGATTCGGACAGCGATCGGTTCAGAAGATTTTTTTGGGTAAACAATACCGAGTCCTGGATCGATAAAACCAGGACGATTTGGCAAAAAAGGATTAGAATTTTCAAACAAACTTTCGCATCTCTGGGCTACAGCTGTTGGCAAAAATCCGCCTGCAAAAATGAACAGCGCAAATATAGTCGACTTCAACAAAAATTCTCCCGTAATATATCTTTTTTCGATTTTAGCAGTGTAATTTGCAAATTAGGTGCCGTTTAAAGTGTCTCAAAATGAAAATTTTATGAAAAAGCTCAGAAACCTTTTATTAAATTTTTGGATTTTGATTCTTACCAATTT
>JAYUTU010000349.1:0-9921 GCA_043754975.1 Bdellovibrionales bacterium
GCCCATCTTATACATAAACCCAGATCGTTTTGCTGATAGGGTCAAATTTTCCTCATCAAATTCCCATTTGTCCAATCCCAAGTCATCTAAGCGAATCAACCCATCAATGTTGAATTGTCGTAGTAATACAAATAAACCGAATTTGGTGACGGAGCTGATGATGCCTTCGAATTCTTCGCCCTCAAGTTTTTTCATAAAGCGGGCTTTTTTAATAGCCTGAATTTGACGTTCGGCTTTCGCAGATTTTTGTTCACACGCAGAAAGCCAGGTGCCAGCTGTTGCTAAGTCATCTTCACTCATTAATCGATACCGAGAATTGGGTATAACTAAATTCTTAATCAGACGGTGCACAATCAAATCAGGATAGCGCCGAATAGGTGAAGTGAAATGAGTATAAAATTCAAAACCTAAACCGAAATGACCTACATTTTCTTTTGTGTATTTAGCTTGGCTCATCGAACGTAAAGTCAGGATATGAATAATTTGCGCTTCGGGTTTCCCGGCGAATTCTTGTAACATGCGGGTTAAGCGCTTTTGCAGCTTGCCGCCATTAGTAATCACAGTGGCACCAAAATTCTTTGCATAGCGCTGTAACATTTGAATTTTTTCATCAGAAGGTTCTTCGTGCACACGGTAGAATGCAGGAATTTCTTTCGATGATAAAAATTTTGCCACGGCCACATTGGCAGCTAACATAAGTTCTTCAATCAAACGATGTGCGAATAAACGCTCGGATTTAATCACATCAATTGGTTCCCCAGTGCCGTCAATGACGAGTTCCGTTTCAGCGACCTCTAAATCAAGGGATCCCTCTTTAAAACGCTTGGCCATCAATACTTTTGCTAAATCGGCACAGCGGAAAATATTTTCTTGAACGTCTTTATTTTTTGTTGAAGTTGTTGTCGCAGATGGGTTGCCATCAATAAGCTCTTGGGCTTCACCATAAGTGACACGGGATTTACTTTCAATGACAGCTTCATAAAATGTCGACGACGTCATTTCTCCAGTGAAATCAAAAAACATTTCGGCCACTAAAGCTAATCGGGGAACGTGAGGATTCAATGAACAGAGGCCATTACTTAAAGCTTCAGGCAACATGGGAACGACATAATTTGGAAAATAAACGGAAGTCCCGCGCTCGTAGGCGTCTTTGTCCATGGCTGATGCCACATTCACGTAATGACTAACGTCGGCGATAGCAACATGCAAATGAAACCCAGTGTTTGTCATGACGACGTGAACGGCATCATCAAAATCTTTGGCTGTAGCTCCATCGATCGTAATAATTGGCAAATGTCTTAGGTCCTTGCGGCCAGCGAAATCTTTTTCAGTTGGATTCCCAGAAAATGTTTTGGCCTCTGCTAAAGTAGCTGTTGAGAATTTATCAGCAATATTTTGGGTGATGATCACGCGCTTAATATCATTTAACGGATTTAAGGCATCGCCTAAGACTTCGATGACTTCGCCTTCAAATTTTCCGCTATCAGGATATCTAGTAATTTTTGCAGCGACCAATTCGCCTTCTTTGGCACCCATAGCTTTATCTAATGAAATGCGAAGATCCGCTCCCCATCCTTTGCCTTCGTCCTTAATTGCACCAAACGCATCATTTAATTTAGAAAATTTTCCGGCAATATTTTTCTGCGAACGATCTTCTATATTTAATATTTCGCCGCGAAAGCGACCGTCACGTTCTTTTTCTACGGATACGCTAACACGATCATTCGTCATCGCAGAATGCATTCCACCCGACGGGATATAGACATCTGCATGTGTTTTATCATCTGGTATAAAGAAACCGAAGCCGTCTGGATGGCGTTTAACTGTTCCAAGTAATGTTTTATGTTTTAAACTCATGATTTCATATTCAGTTTATGAATGATAAAAGTCATGTCAAAACCCCGGTTTAGTTTATTTTTGGCGCTCTCGCTACTATCTGTAGTTTAATACGTAAATCAGACCAGGGTGTTTTGACAAATTCCAGACCTTGGTCGACTAATGACTTCCTGCGCATTTAGCGAACGCGTTATTTTTTAGGTGTTAAATACATAGCTGAAAATTGCGAATAGAAAAATCAACTGACTAACTTTTTTTGGTATAAATAAATTTTTTTAGTAAACGCCATGAAACTGTTTCTGGATAAGGCTTTCAAAGAAATAAATTAAAAATTAAATTTCATTTCGATTATAGAAATATCGACATAGATTCACAAAAAAAAAGTAGTTTGATAATGATGTCTTTCCACCACAGCGTGCTGAATTTTTAGCTGTTACAAACGCATATCTGTTCAGTCTGATTCGCTTTTTCGATTGCGTTTAAAAACGCACCTCATTACGATTTGATCAATAGGAATAACAACAACAATTTGCTCTTAATGAAAGGACGCAAAATGAAAAAAATATTAGTGATTGCATTAGCATTAGCTTCTGTAAACGCTTTCGGATCTCGCGCTCGTATGTCGGCTTTAGCCAACTCTCCACACTTAGTAGACGCTCAAACTGTTTACAAAAATCCTTCTGACATGTTCTATGTTGGTGGCGATTTCGTCAGTTTAGAGTCTGGTGCTGTAGGTTCTGCTCCAGTAGCTCCGCCTGCAACAACTGAAGGTTTGAATGCTGAAGGTTTAGTTGTTCGCTCTATGGGTGATGCAAAATTGGGACTTTCTTTAGGACATCAATCTAAAAATGCTTCTCAGTACGGATTACGTCGTATTGCACCTGCCAACTTATCAGGTCCAGGAAATAAAGACCAACAAAACCCAATTGAATTAACTTACGGTATGAAAGCCGGCGACATGGCTTATGCTGGTACTTTAGTTTACTCGAACTTCAATAACAAAACGACTGGCGATAAAGAATCATCTGCCGGATTACGTTTTGGTATGCACATGGGTGCGTTGGATGCGACTTTACATTTAGGTTTAGTAAACACGCTGGATACTAAAGTTGGTGCTGTTGAAAATAAGTTCAAAGGTACGTCTGCAATCGCTGCAACTGTTGGTTATACAATGGACACACTGTATGCTTTCGGTGGTTTCACAACTGCTGGTGCTAAGAATGAGCGTAATGGCGTTGAAACTGATAACGTATCGACAACAGACATCGAAGTAGGGGTTATTTCTTCTAATAAGAAAGACGCTAGCGAATTTTTTTACGGCGCAAAATTAGTTAGCTCATCGCTGAAAAACGATATCGCTGCGAACTCAACATCTGCTGCTGCAGGTATCGGCGAATTTAAGCAAACATCTCTAAGCTTGCCAATTTCATTAGGCTTAGAAGTAGACGCAGCTAGCTGGTTAGTACTACGTGGATCAGTTACACAAAGCATTCCGCTGCTGAACAATTCTAAAACAGATGCTGCATTAGCTGCTGCTGATCTTGAATTTTCTCCAGGCGCGAACACGACAACTGCTGCTTTCGGAGCGGGATTAAAGTTCAACAAGTTAACTCTTGATGGAACAATCTTAGCTGGTGGAGCTCAAGTTTACTCTTCAGCTGCTTTGTTAGGCCAAGTTGGCTTAACTTACATGTTCTAATTTTTCCTCAACGGAAAAGTTAAAATAAAAAAGCCTTGGGAAACCAAGGCTTTTTTATTATTCATAATTTCTGATCCCGGCCTTATTCAGTGATCAACGGACTTTTCATTTTCTTCATCGCTTCTACTGTCATCATAATTTCAGTCTCGTCATCGGCTTCTAGGTAAACATCACATTTAGAAAAAGTGGTTTCTAAGGATTGAACTTTAGCAGATAAAGAATCTTCCATTCGTAACGTGGATAAATCTTTTGCTAAGCGATCACCAATCAAGCCTTCATTAGGCATCAACTGCTCCGTTTGCTTATAGATTTGAATGTCTTTGTAAAGGGATCTGGCGCCACGGCTGCACTCTTCCAGTGCTTGTGACGTAGAGGCTATTGAAAAAACTATGACTGCTGCTAGAAGGATGATTTTTTTCATGAATTCTCCTGTGTTAACTTGGGTTATTTGTTCATCCAGTAAAATGCAAAGAGCCTGCCGTTTGAAAACCCGCCAGCTTACGATAGATACGATTAGACCACCCGGTGGCCAAAAATTGCTTACCAGTACCAGCTGTAAGGACTGTTCTAGAATGAGACGACCACATAATGGGCTTGGCCATTCGGGAGTCTATTCCCGAATGGTCTTGACTATTCGGGAATAGACTCCATAATAGTCAGATGATCAAAAGACTAATGGCGCAATCAATAGCTGACGATTTAAATGAAAAAATTGTTATCTTATCTGGTCCGCGCCAGTGCGGAAAGACGACATTGTCGAAAGTGCTGTTCACTGAAAGTTACCAGTACCTGAATTTCGATGCTGCTTCGGATCGAAAACTAATATCCAGTGCACAGTGGGACCGCGACAAGGACTTAATTATATTCGATGAATTACATAAAATGAAAAAATGGAAGGCCTGGATTAAAGGTATCTATGACACGCAGGGAGTAAGGCCACGGCTACTTGTAACTGGCAGTGCTAGAATGACTCAGTTTAAAAAAACTGGAGACTCGTTAGCTGGGAGGCATTTTAATTACCGACTTCATCCATTTGATTTAAAAGAGCTAGCTTTGAAAACGAACGTTGAGCAGGCGAAGGCAATGGAAACATTAATGAACGTTGGTGGTTTTCCTGAGCCTTATTTGAAAGCCAATAAAAGTTATTACAATCGGTGGAAGGCCGGCCACTTAAATATGATTTTACGGCAAGATTTGATTGATTTTGAAAATGTTAGAGACTTAAAAAGCATAGAGATTCTTATTTCATTACTTGCAGACCGCGTAGGAAACCCTGTCTCTAACGCATCATTAGCAAAAGAGTTACAAAAAGATCCAAAGACGGTTGCTCACTGGTTAGAAATTCTTGAGGACCTTTTCGTTATATTTAAAGTGACACCCTTTCACAAAAATATGGCGCGCGCCATTAGGAAAGAACCAAAGTATTATTTCTATGATTTAGGTCAGGTGAGTGGCGATCAGGCGGCTAAATTTGAGAATTTAGTAGCATGTTCACTTTTAAAAGAAATTCACCGGCTGCACGATGTTGAGGGAATAAATGGAAAGCTTCATTATTTACGCACGAAAGATGGAAATGAGATCGATTTTTTAGTTTATTTCGTGGAGCACCCTGCATGGCTGATCGAGGCAAAGTTATCAGATGATGATCTGTCTAGAAACTTTAAATTTTTTGAGACCCATTTTAAAAATTCAAATCGTGTGCAAATTGTAGCTAATCTAAGACAGCAAAAAACGACTGCTAGTGGCCATAAAATTGTTAGCGCCGCTCCGTGGTTGACGGCGCTTAAATTAACAAATTGAAGCAGGCTCATAAAAAAACCAAGCTTACGAATTACTTTCGTTTTTTATCCTCAGGCTTAACCACGAAATAATCGGGCATGACAAATTCAGGAGTAAGTGGGTACCGGTAGCTTCTGTAGGCTTTAACATCTGGTTCGCCCGCTTCGGTATAGGCTGCATCCCAAAGATGGGCTAAGAAAAAACTAGAGCGCGCCATTTGTTCTAAAATTAATTTTTCAAATTTTTTAAAACCAACGGAGCTAGACTGGCGTTCCGCAGCGGTTTTTAGGCTCATGCCTTTTTCGATTCGTAATTGCGATGGCTTGATAATGGGATCTGCTTTCAGTGCGGGTTTTATGTCGTTTGCAGCTACTTCGCTGAAAGCACGCATCTTTTCGACCACTGTCTTTGGTTTTAAATAACTTGGATTTTTAAATCCGGTTGCTTTTTTTACGATACGAGAAACCAAGTCAGGACCGAAATGAATAACTGCGGCTTCTTCGTAATAGCTGTGAATTCCACCGTGGCTGGCTGCATATCCATCGTAATCTGTTGTGCTATGAAACGGCTGACTGGCATCGCCAACAAAGTGCCCCATCACACCCATGTTCACAAGCATTTGATAGAATCCTTGGTTATACGGAAGCTCTTCGTTTTGTTCTTCTTTGGAATTAGTCGGAGCTGTAGCAGCTTTTGCTTTTTTACCTTCTTCGATCGCACGCCGCTGGAACTGATCCACGCGCCACCACACTGAGCCTAGCTCTTTGGGAACTGAAAATATTTTTGCGCCGTCTTGAAATTTATTTTCTGAACCCGTGTAGCTATCAATAATTTTCTGATAATCGGTTGGCACGTCAGCCATTTTTAGTCCCAAAATTTCGACGTCGATAAAATGTGTTGGATCACCAAATTTGCGTGCGTCATCCGGTAACGATTTCCAGTAGATATCCGGCACGTTGCACAAGTGACCCATGACATGCGGTTTACTTAATAAATAATCTTTAAGTTCGGGATTTTTAATCAGAAATACAGCGGCCTGACAAATGGCATCGTGGCCACGCCCACCCCAAGCCAAAGCATCATTTTGTAAGTTTAAAGAAACAAGTGCCGCTATTAATAAACTAAAGCATTTCATGAAAGCTCCTCAGTGACAGCCTAGTTTAATCAGATAAGAACTTATTTCAATTCTTTTGGTGCTTGTCGTTTAGTTTTAAAAATAACCAGTGCCAGCAACGTCATTAAGTAGGGAGTCATCTGAATAAATTCACCAGGAATACGAGCCGAAATAAGTGCATTGGATTGCGCCTGAATTTGAACGGCTTCACAGAGACCAAAAAATAAGCTGATTAAAACAGCTTTACGTAAATTCCAGCCAGAAAAAATAACTGCAGCCAGTGCGATGTAACCTCGCCCAGCGCTCATCAGCGGAGAATAGCTAGATGCCAAGTAGGTCGAAAGAATAGCGCCAGCTACGCCCGTGATGAGCGCTCCGTAGCTAACGGACTGCCATTGCCGTTTGACGGGTGAAACCCCAACAGCAGTCAGGGCGTCTTGTTTTTCACCCGCAAATTTCATTTGCAGTCCCCAAACTGTTTTTTCAGAAAGGTAAAAAGACAGAGCTAAAAATAAAATCAAAATAGTTACTGGAAATGCCCACGAATGAGGACCACTTTCTAGTCCTGGAGTTGAGCCTGTCGAATCAAAAATTGTTTTGCTCATTAAAGGAATTAATCCCATGACGAATAGATTTAATCCCGTGCCGATGACGATAGCGTTTGCTTTAAATCTTAAAACAAGCCAGCAAAACAATTGCGCTAAAATCAGTGCGGAAACACCTGCTGAAGCATATCCTAAAACAAGTGATTTTGAAAAATAGGTCACAGTTGCAGCAACAAAAGCGCCGATCAACAGATAGGATTCCAGCCCAATTTGCGGCACTCCCGATTTTTCAGAAAAATAACCGCCAACAGAAGTCAGCATCAGCGGCAGCGCTAAGCGAAAAGTAGCTAAGGCTAACAAAATCAAAAAAGAATCCTGAATTGCAGTGGTCATTTGGATTCCTTTTTATCAGAAAAAATATAATAGGAAGCGGCTACGCTAAAAATAATCAAAGCTTGCAGCACTCGAGAAAAATCCCTGGTTAAAAATTGTGTTTCTAAATCCAGGTCTGAAGCGCCCTTATGTAAAATTGCTAACAAAAAGGCAGAGCCAATGAGGCCCACAAAATGATTGCGAGCCAGAAGCGCCACTGCAATTCCTAAAAATCCATAGGAAGCAGAGAACCCAATTTTGTATTGAAATGTATTTCCCAAGACTTCGGTCAATGAGATAAAAGCAGAAAATAAACCGGCTATGGTAAAGACAGCAGTTAAGATTTTGAATTCAGAAAATCCAAAGCGACGGCTGGCATGTGGGTTTGATCCATAACTGTGGATGATCTTAAAAAATAATGTCTTAGTCTCTAACCATCGTAAAAGCAGACATAGCAAGATAGCTAAAACGAAAAATAAGCTAACTGGCGCCTGATCAAAATAAATTTTTAACGGATCATTTTTAAAAACCTGCAGAGAGTCTGTAATCAAAAGCGACTCTGGATTTTGCGAATTTGGGTTCTGAAAATGATTTAACGTAATCCAGGTGCTTAACGCCGTAAAAATAAAATTCAGCATAATAGCGACAACGACCTCATGGGCGTTGCGGTAATATTTCATTAAAGCAATAATCCAGGCGCTGGCGGCGCCAGCACCAAGGGTTACTAGAATTAAAATAATCAAGCCAGTGAGTGTACCAACATTTAAAACAGATCCAACACACGCAGCCGCTGTAGCGCCTATCAGCAGTTGGCCTTCGGCCCCAATATGAAAAAGACCCGCACGTAGAGGGATTGCGAAGGCAAGGCCTGAAAAAATTAAACAGGTGGTATAAAATAAAGTTAATCCAAAATCATACTTTGAGTTTAAAAAACTGGTCGTTACTATTTTTAAAACATGCAACGGGTTTTCATTAAAAAAAAACGCCATGCTACACGCTATGAGTAAACCGAGCGCAAAACCTACCCAGGGTGCTTCTGACGATTTTATTTTCATAAAACGCCTTTCATTAAAAACTGGGCCTGCTGAGGGTGGCTACCAGTCATCAGTTGTCCAATTTCAATTTCAGTCACGTGACTGCGCCGAAAAGGCCCGTAGAGGTTTTTTTCGCAAAGAATACAAAACTCTGCGGATAATTTTAGGATTTCATCTAAATCCGAAGAAATCAAAAGTACAGATTTATTCACGCAGGCCGAGGACTCTAAAGCCGAGTGAATCATTTCTTGAGCTCCCAGATCAACACCGCGAGAGGGGTGAGCCGCCAGAATAAAATCAGCGTCATGCATTAATTCGCGGCCGACGACAAATTTTTGCTGATTGCCACCAGAAAAATTTTCAATTTTTAATTGGCTATTTCTAGGCCTAACATCCCACGTTTTAAGTGTTTTATCGGTTGCTTCGCGCGCTACTGTGGTAGCAACAAAGCCACCCGTAGTGAATTTAGCAGGGTGACGTAATACCATGTGATCTATTAAGCTTAGGCTAGGAAATAAAGCGTACTTTAAGCGATCCTCTGCAATATCAGCCGTTGAAATAGCATTTTTTTTTGCTGCATCTAAAACCGCTGTGATCAATTCACTTTGCCCATGGCCTTCGATACCAGCAATTCCAAGAATTTGATTGGTTTTAAATTCGAGCTGCCCCAGATTAAATAATGTTGGAGTTTCTAAATTTTCTACAACTCTATGATTTTGATTTCGATTTTGTAGTTTTCGGCCGATCATGTTTTCAGCCATCTCCTCGATGGATAAATCACAGGTCTTCTTTGTCAGAATACTTTTTCCGTGGCGCAGAATCGTTACGGCATCACTGACAGTTTTTATTTCTGAAAGCTTGTGTGAAATCAGCAGGATTGTCTTTTTCTCGGATTGCAGTTGTTTTAAAAATTGCAAAAATTGTGTAACCTCTTGCGGTGCAAGGACTGCAGTTGGCTCATCAAAAATAATAATTTCTGGGTCGGTCAGTAGTGCTTTTATAATTTCAATGCGCTGCTGCTCGCCAACAGATAATTCTGAAATTAAAGATTTCAAATTTAATTTCCATCTAAATTTTTCTAGAAATAAATTTACTTTTTTTAAAATAGACTCAGTGCTAATCGGTCGAAAAAGTGACGACTTCGGCCAATTTAAAATTAAATGTTCCAGAACTGTTCTATTTTCTGCTAAGAGAAAATGCTGATGAACAAAGCCAATTTTGTTTTTAAATGCATCTTGTGCTGACTGCGGAAAATAAGCTTTAGAATTCAAAAACATTTCACCCGAAGTAGCAGCCTGAAGGCCACCAAATATCTTCATCAGAGTTGATTTGCCGGCACCATTTTCACCGATCACTGCGTGGATACTGCCAGACTCAACGGAAAAAGAAATTCCTTGGCAAGCAAGGTTGTCGCCGTAGGATTTTGTTATCAAGCGGAATTCAATGTATGACATCTGCCGAAATATTACTTGGTCTTGTAGTAATCCGGCACTACTATTTTTTTACTAACGATTAATTTTTTTATTTCTGTCATTTTGGTTT
>JAYUTU010000350.1:0-4316 GCA_043754975.1 Bdellovibrionales bacterium
AAAGTGTCTGATCCTTGAAAACTAAATAAAAGCCGGAAAATATGTTTTTTATTTTTTGGATTTTGAAATTTGGTAGACAAGGATTTGAACCGCGAACGCTAACAAACTAGGTTACTCCCACGTGAGGTTGATAATACCTCGTAAAATCATTTTATCCGCGCGGTCCTGACGATGGGCACACCGCCCGTAACTCCACTCATCCTACGAGGTAATTCGTCAAATTCTGGGCATGACTAGGCCTCCAACCGCAAAAATGCGGCATTGGAAAAAAGATTTTGTTTTTTTCGAAATGATTTTTTTGAAAAATTGAATTGATGCGGCTTATCCACGGATCTGGGTGACTCCATAGTGATTCATAAAGACCTCTTTTCTCTGGGGAATTTTGATAAAAAATGAACGATGGCGAACAATCGCCGGATTTTAAATTTTTTGAACTTGAGCGAACGTTCGCTAAGTGGAGGCAGCGGTGGAAGGGAAAAGGAAGGGAAAAGGAAGGGAACCACAAGGATTTCTACGGGCGCAGAAGGCCATTCTAAAAATGGGCGATCTCGACTCGTAATGATTTTAAATACTTAGAACTCTTGTTTTTTTTGGGTTTTGCGAACTATTTGAATAATAAATTGGTCGGGGCGATAGGATTCGAACCTACGACCCTCTGGTCCCAAACCAGATGCGCTACCAGACTGCGCTACGCCCCGACGAACTGCAGACAATACTGTGACCCTACTTTAATGTCAAAGCCTTGAACCAGACTTGCGCATTTTTTATGCCATTTTATCGAATTGATATGTAACGCTATCTGATTTTAGCCTTATTAAGCTGCTTCTGGTTTTGGTTGGCCACATGAGTTGCAAACGTAGTCTATGACTTCGTCTGAATTCACACCAAGTACCATTTCGCCGTTACAGTCGTTACACTTTATCCCGGATGACAGGACATTTGCGCGGGCAGCACTTATTTTTACAAGCTCCCACTTATTATCAAACCCTCTTAGCTCACTGGATTGAATACGTTGATGCGATAGCGCACCAGCAAACGCCTCAAGATCCTTCCATACTTCGTCAGTTACAACTAACTCACTTCCAACCGCTTTTGAACAGACTCGCGATGCCAAGTTAACTGTTGGTCCAATGGCCGTGAAATAGGCCTGGTCGGATCCTAGGAAGCCCAGCATAATATCGCCTCTCGCCAGACCAAACTTTACTCCTGATTTTATACTGCCTGAAATTCCAACTGTAGATGAATAAATTTTTTCATACTCTTTAGTTAAATTCAGATAAAAGAAAATTAAGTTTTCCTGCCAGGCATCTTTATTAACATAATTGACCAAAAAAAGAAATCCATCACCTAAATGTGTTAGCACTACTAATTCGTTTTTAAGAGCGAGGGACGTTGCAGCTTCAAGGAACTTCTCCTTCAGCGCCCAATCTTGTTCCAGCGCTATACTGTTCGCAATCATAGTCGAATTTGATATGTCAGCAAATCCAACAACCATACTCTTCATTTTACGCTTTTTTATAATTGCCTCGGGATTGGCTTCTATCTCATTACGCACAATTAGAGGGAAAAATTTCTTAAGCATTTCTGTTTTATTTAAACGCTGTATTTCAATTTTCATTTTTTGCCGAATTTGAATTAACAGTGATGTGTTTTCTTCATCAGAAGAACCAAATATGTAGGAAAGTATTGCCATCCCTACAAAAAACAATGACTGAATTACAGAGTTTTTAAGTTCAGAAGGGGGCTGGGTACTAAGTAAAATAAATATTGATGGTAGATAAGCAAAAATTTGCACGATAAAGCTGTACTTTTTGTTCAGCTTAAACAATTGTATCCCTGCAACGGCGCACAATATTACCCCTATGAAATATTTGGAGGCATAGCCTCCGCTTTGATAAATCATAATATTTATTATATTGCAGGCCAATATAGTTATGAACGCCAAATGAGCTTGGATTAAATTACGAAGTTTTCTATATTTTACTATCGGAATGAATAGAGCCCAGACAACAACAAGTAGAACTAACCGGTAAGAAATCCAAATAGAAATTTTTTCAGGCTGATACCAGTAATCAAGTAAACCGAATGAGACAAAAAATGGCGCAACCAGAAATCGAAGATGAAACTTATATCGAGAAAACATAAATCGAATTTTAAATATTCGAATTTTGTTTTCGATCGACTTGTCCGTCATTTATAGGCTTCAATAAAAAGATCAATTCCAATTTCATCCAAATAAAATTGAGATTTTTTGAATGAAGATGTGGATATTAAATCCTGCATTTGCTCTTGATTTCGATGTATAAGCCGCCAATCTGCAACGAGATCGGATATTGTTTTCGTTGGATTATCAGGGTGAAAATTTCCAATTATAAGCTCCCCCCCTTGCGATACGGAGCCCGATATAATGGATGTCAGATTCTTAGCTACAGCTTGTGGAAGATAATCATAGAGTCCAGCCGTATACAATAAGTCAAAGTTAATGTACTTTAGAACCTCAGCTTCTTCGCTTTGATCTAATATTTGTTTTACAGAAAGCGGAAGAAAACTTACTTCACACTCCAATTTTCTTAATCGTACGACTTTCAAAATGTTGCGACGCGCATTTAGGAGAGCATGATGGTCTTGATCCATCAGTACTATTTTAAACTTTTTCAAACTCTCAACAGATTCTTCACTTAAAAACTCAAGAATTTCACGCCCAGGTCCGCAAGCCAGGGAACCGATTGTAATCGAATTAGATTTTGAATTCATTGATAACTTAAAAAGCTTTCGCTTGAGATAGTCCTTACGCAAACGGACCGAAATGCTAGAAGCTTCGTTAATGCCATAGAGATGAATAATTTTTTCAAATAGCGTTTGTCCTTCAGCTGCATTTCTGTAGATCTGATTCATCATTTCGTAGTCGCCGGCATAACCCCTGGGCTTATGGTATGCACGTCCGGTAAAAGACGCTGCAATAAAATACTCACCTAGGTGGTTTTTGAAATATTCTGCATGTCTAACTCTAACCTCCTTGTCGACAATTTTGTTTAGCGATTTATCAAGGTTGTGAGCATACTTTTTTATAAGATCGATAGCGAATTTCCCGAATAACTCTACTGCTAATTCTATTGAGGCATTCTTAGTGTCCAAACTTTGAATATAATTTATTTTTTCATAGGATTCACACTTATTTTTAAGCTTAATTAACGAATCTTTTAACAAAGAGCAATTGATTAGAAACTCTGGCAACAGGCTCTCAGTCCTCCCATTTTCTTCCTTTAATTCCTGAAAAATATCAGAAGAGAGTTTCAGATTTTGTACAAAATTCTCCGCAAGAATTTCGTCCGTAAAGCAAAAAGCATATTGGAATTTTTCATTTTGTTGATTTGACCAAACCACTTCGGCATTTAGTTCCAGCAGTCGATTCCCAAGATGAAAAATTTGGAACGAACTTGTTTGATTTTTTACTTCCAACTGCTTATCCGACTCAATTGAAATTCCACTTTCGGACAAGTTTACCAAACCCACGGTTTCATTATTGCATCTAACCGTGATATCATTATTGCTAAGCGAAAAACGCTCATTCCGAATATTAATGTTAAAAAATTCTATGAGTTTTCGGGCTGCAGACATGGTGATCCTCCATTATGTCTATCGACTACTTCATAAAAATAGTAAACTGTCTAAAGTCTAGATTAAGTAGAACCTCGCCACAAACTGACGGAGCTACATAAAAAATAATCTAAAAATTTATTTGTTGGATTTTTCAACGCATTAAACATAATTTTATTATGTTCTTGAACGAAGTGAAAAACATTGACTGGTACACTTTGATGAAATTGGCCGGTACATTTCGGATGAAATCGGTCACATTTCGAGCCAGGTAGATTCGGGCTAAGGTTCTCGCCTACAAGTGGGACCAGTTTTTTTGCATCTTTTCTACTTCTGTTGAGCCGTTGACAATGCCACCGGATACAAATTGAATGCAGTGGCTTAGCTTGGTATTCTCGCGCCCGCAGCAACCGCATAAGATATTTCATCGCTGAAAATGACGTCACTGTTAAATAGTGCAGTTGTTTTTTTTACTTTAGAAGCTAACTTGTCCTGGAAGTTTCCATTTAACCGGCAAAAGTTTCGAATATCTTTTGCTACTATCTGAAAAGCTATGGTGATTTTAGAAGTGAGATAGTAACTGTGGTTCCAAAACTAAATTCACTTTGAATTTGAAACCGTCCATTCATTTTTTCGATAGTGCGCTTTGCATTTAATAAACCGATTCCGCTCCCCGACAAAGATTTATTTACAACATCATCACTTTTAGTAGTAACTCG
>JAYUTU010000351.1:0-4309 GCA_043754975.1 Bdellovibrionales bacterium
GCATGATCGGAAAGGGACAAAGAGATCGTGCCGCGAAAGCCCGAGCTAACGACTCCGACCACGCCACTAATGTCACCGCTGCGTTCGCCAGGTTTTTTAACGTAGGGTTTCCCAGCAGTGACTTTGAAGGAAGTCATTTCACCGATCACCGTGACGGTTGCATTTAGTACAGGATTTATAAAGCGCACGTCTATTTTTGATTTTGCCACTGGATTTGCTAAAACTTCTCTTACCTTGTCCCGGAGTTGCTGATCGTCTGCAGGTTTTGGTAGAAAATGAATCATATTATTTGTGGCAAAGCTTTTTATCACAGCATCGTTTATAGAAGCACTGTAAATAAGGATTGGAAAAGGTAAGGCCCCGCGGCCATCTAAAATAATTTCAATTAATTTTTGACCTGAAATTTTTTTTAAATCAATTTCAGTGATCATTATGTCATATTTTTCAATTTTCAATCTTTGTAAGACATCCATTGCCGTCATAAGGCTTACAACGGAGTGCTTTTCTAAAACTAACACTTCTGTGTAATTTCTGAGTGCCGTTAGATTTTCATCAACTATAAGGATCTTAGCCATGACTAAAGGGTAACTAGAATTAAAATATTTAGCTAGAATTTATTTTTTTCTAAAAGTATTTGGACTACTGATTCGAAAAAAACTTGGTCCTGTTTGTGAAATCGGCCTTTGCTAGTGGAATCAATGTCCAGGACTCCAACAACAGACGTATTTACGATTAGAGGCACGACAACTTCTGAACGCGAGCGTGAGTCGCAAACGATATGTCCTGGAAATAAGTCGATGTCTAGGACAAGAATAGATTTTTTTTGAGCGGCTGCAGTTCCGCAAACGCCTTTTGCGAATGGAATCATCGTGCATGCCGGAAGCCCCTGAAATGGGCCAAGCCAGAGTGTTACTTTTGTCTCGTCAGTTAAATAAAACCCTACCCAGTTAATGTCGGGCACATGTTGAAAAAGTAATGCAGCTGTATTTGCAAGATCAGTAAGCCAGCGACCTGTCATCAGACCAGAAAGCTCTTGGAGAATCTCGGCTTGTGATAGTGGTTTTGCAGTTTCAGGTGTCACGGCTAAAATGGTTTGGTGATGGCAACGATTGCTGCTACGGAAAATAAAGCTATAAGCGCCACAAAAAGTGGCCAGCCAATAATGCCTTTGCGTTTAATAAGGGAAATAGCTGCGCCCAGCACAAGCCAGATTCCTAACTTTACAAAGATCCAGCCGGGAAGACCGCTGATTAAGCCCAACCGCGCAGCTAATCCAAAACCGCTGATCAGCAGAAGAACTAATCCTAGGCCGTGGGAAGCAAATACCAAAGAGCGAACGGGTTTTGCCAATACTCCGCCAGACATTTGCACTGTAAGTAATCCAACAAGCCCAGAAAATAAAAGCACAATAGCGATCAGGTGAATAATTTTATAAATTTCGTAAGAGATCATCGTTACTCCTTTGAGTCTTCCAGTTGAAGATGTTTCATAATTCGTTGCACATTTTTCCTGATGCGCACTAAGTGCGATAAAGACACCATTGTTTTAATATTGTCACGTTGAGGTTCGGCGGGAAATCCGCCATACATGCCCGGCTGTTTGATGGAATGGATAACTCCGGTGCGAGCAGCTAGGATGACATTGTCACAGATTTCAATGTGCCCGTTGATGTCGACATTACCACCGGTCATAAGATTTTTACCAAACTTGCTTGAGCCTGCGGTCTTAAATGCTCCGGTTAGAAGTGCGTTTTCGCCAATCTCCACATTGTGAGCGATGTGACAGAGGTTATCTAACTTTGAACCGCGCCGTATGATGGTGCTTTCAAGTGTGGCGCGGTCGATGACACAGTTGCCACCGATTTCACAGTCGTCTTCGATGACTACGTTGCCAATTTGCGGAATTTTATGGTGGCCATTTTTATCTGTGAAATAGCCAAAGCCGTCAGAGCCAATTGTCACGTGTGGTGCGATGATGCAGCGCTGGCCAACATGGCAAAATGATCCAACAAAAACATGAGCAGTCAGCAAAGATTTTTCTCCGATTGTGGCAAAGGCTTCGACCACGGAGTGGGCGCCGAGCACTGCAGCGTCGCCAATTTTTACATTTCTCTGCACGACGACGTAAGGTCCGACGTGGGCTGTGGGTGAAATTTGCGCTGTCGGATCAATCACAGCGGTCGGATGAATACCCGGTTGTGGGTACGCTAAATTTTTTCTGTCAAACAGCGGAAGCACGGAGGTCATCGCTTGCTGAATATTTCCAGTTGTCCAGATGGCACTAGTTTCTGGAATTAGGGCCTTAAGCTGAGGAAAGCTTTTCTCGAGAACAATAAAACCATGTGCGTTAAAAGATAGGGCTTGAGCCAGCATTTCGGGAGTTGAAATAAACACGAGGCTTGTTGGCGTAGCAGAGCCTGGTGATCGAACGGAATCGAAGGCGTGTCCAGGAGGGGAGCTGGGCAAATGCAATGCCTTGAGGTGTTTGGCTCCGGCCGTGGTGATTTGCTCGTCAGAGATAAATTTTTTGCTGGCGTCCATGGGAGGATTCTAATGCTTCGCGAAAGAAAAGACACCATTTTACTTGTTCTGTTAGTAACACGCGATATAACAAAAAGCATAGGAGTGAATCATGGCCAAAAAATCATCTTCTGCGCTTAAGAAAAACAAGTCCGCGAAAGCGAAGCCGGCACCTAAACCGGCAAAAAAAATAACGGCGAAACCCGCGGCTGCACGAGCTAAAGCTGCTAAGCCAGTAAAAAAACCTGTTTTGGCCATCGCTAAAAAAGCCGTAAAAGTTGCTTCAGCACTTGTAAAGTCTGTTTTGAAGCCCGCTGGGAAAGTTGCCGCTGCAGCAAAAAATTCTCAAACCAGCAAGGCAGAAAAGCCAGCAAAAGGGACTGCAGCGCCGGCGCTCATGACTAAAAAAGGTAAAGCCGAGAGCCCTGTCGAGGCCGTGCTTGCGGAATCTGCAGAAGCTGTTTCTGAGGCGACTCCCGCAAAAGCTGAAAAAGTTAGCAAAGTTAAGCCTATTCGAATAGAAAAAGGGAATCTTGATGACGAAAAAGCCAAGTGGAATGAGCTGTTTAAAAAATATGGAAAAGACAAAGCAATTCCTTACAAAATGTCAGACACATATGTGCCACTTTCTCCAATGCAACATAAAGTATTAGGTTGGGGATTTATTTTAAAGAATGATAACGACCGCATGGAAGTCCTATTTGAAACAGGAATTCGCATGCTGATCAGCAACTACAAATCGTAAATGATTGAGATCGAAAAAAGCTTAGCTTTTTAGATTGCTTCAGGCATGTTTAGCTCTTAGTATCGGTCTTCATGGCAAAAGATGATTTAGCACAATTCGAAGGTAAAGTTGTCGACGCGTTAGCGGGCGGGCTTTACAAAGTGGAACTAGAAACAAATAAAATTGTAATTAGCGCGAAGCTTTGCGGAAAGATGCGACGATTCAACATTCGAATCGTTGTTGGTGACCGTGTAACGGTAGGTGTTTCGCCATACGATCCAACTCATGGATTAGTTATGTACCGCCACAAATAAGCCATTCCTATTCTGATGTCTTTATCCAAACACACTTTTAAAAATTCAAGAGGTTAACATGGAACAGGCTTTACAAAGTTTTCTGGCTCGTCATGTTCAAGGGGTTCCGCCAAAATCGGCAGCAGCTGTTTTAGAATTAACTGCAGAGGGCGGCACAGTTCCCTTTATTGCCAGATACCGAAAAGAAAAAACAGGGAATTTAGATGAGGTGCAAATTCGCGCCGTGATTGAATCCTTTGAAACGTACCAGGAAATTGTAAAACGTAAGGTCTTTTTAATTAAAGAAATTGGCGAGCAGAACAACCTCACTGCCGAAGTGCAAAAGCGAATTGAAATTTCGTGGGATCTAACAGAGCTTGAAGAAATCTACAAGCCCTTCAAAAAGAAGAAAAAAACTAAAGCCACTCTGGCACGAGAGGCCGGTCTGGAGCCGCTAGCAAACTGGATCTGGGACAAAGGCCATGGTCAGAACCAGGATTCTGATACGATGGAAATGAAAGCTAAGAATTTTATTAATCCAACTAAAAAAATTGTGACTTACGACGACGCTTTAAAGGGCTCGCAGGATATTATTGTTGAAAAAATTGCCAATGATCTGGCGTTACGAGATCTCGTCGTTAAAAATTATTTTGAGCAAGGCAAAGCGGTTGCTAAAGCGGCCAAGGGGTACAAAGCAAACTCGAAATATGAGATGTATGCCAAGGATTACTCAGAGCCCGTAAAAAATCTTCTGGAAGAGCGTGCCTCGCACC
>JAYUTU010000352.1:0-9885 GCA_043754975.1 Bdellovibrionales bacterium
AAAACTTGCAAAACTATTTGATTTTAATTCCATAACAACCTCATTAGGAACAGATTTTGAGGTCGGAACTGGATTGGGCCTGCCAACTGTGAAGGTTATTGTGGAGAAGATGGGTGGTTTGGTGTCGGTGCGCAGTAATACTATCAGACAAGCAGGAAGTGTCCCCACATTTCTAAATGTGGGGACCGTCGTCAGCGTTAATTTGCGATGTTCGGTGTAAGTCTGAAACCTAAGCCTGAAACTCAGGTGCTGACAACAAAGAATTTTCTAAAGTTGGATTTTTGGTAAAAACATTTTTAGAACTCAACCAAGTTTCAAAAACCAACTCGAACTGTTGGTAAATTAACTCAATCGTTTGCATCAATTCACGCTTCTCGGACTCGGTAACACGTAAGTTTTCTAATGCATGAGCATTGGAATGTGGAGGCAGTGGCGCTGCTGCCGTATCTGTCTCAATCCAGTGTCCCATGCTATGATTCATTTCTTGCTGCTGGTGAATCTGGCCAAAGAAATGGAGGCGTTTGTAGATCGATGAATTTCCGAAACGCTTTTTTAATGTCGACATAAACACACCAAAAGTTGATTCCAGGCATTCGATAATTACCAAAGATGCTGTAGGGCTTTCATGCTTTTTAATAAGGTGAATGCATAAATAAACCAAGTCGCGTGTTGGCTTATTGTCTTCGCACCATAAATTTTCAATTAAATTGACCCAGTCATTTCCCCAGCTGGCTTCGCCAAACCCTAAGGTTTTCAGATCTTGCAAGTACCACTGCCAGTGATTTTTGTCCTCGAGACAGTGTTGATTGATCATTTTTTCTAATTCTGTTTGCGGATTTTTATATTCAAGGTGAGTTAAGATATCGCGAAAGCCTAAAATAAAATAAAGCATCGACGGAGTAAATGAAAATGTTTCTTCATGGGATACATGGTTTTCATTTAGAATCCATTGGCAGAATGGGTTTTTAGATAATTGTTCGCTTTTTACTTCGATTAAATTCAGAACGTCTTCCATTTATGCTCCTCATGAATGAATCTTTAATGTGGCGGTGACGTTGTTACATTAGGAATATTATAAATAAAACGCAACACGGAAGTGGTCTTTGCAATTATTCCATTTGAATTAGTGAATTGGAGCAAATTTAAACGTTAAAACTAGAGCCGCAGCCACAATTTTTTGTAGCATTGGGATTATTGAAAACAAATCCTTTGCCGTTCAGGCCGCCAGAATAATCCAAAGTCATTCCAATGAGATAGAGTAGGCTTTGTCCGTCGACGACAATTTTTTCGCCATGGGCTTCAAAGGCTTTGTCACCTTCGCGTAAAGCGGTATCGAAATCCATTTTATAAGATAGGCCAGAGCAGCCACCTTTTTTGACTTCAACACGCAGAAAAGATTCCGCCGGCTTGTTATCTTCAGCTTTTAATACGGCTATCTTTTTAGAAGCGCTCTCAGATATTTGGATCATGCTACTAGCATAACCGAATTTTAAGGGGTTTTAAATACCTTTCTTAAGATTTCAGAGGCCTCTTGAATTTCATCCTGCGTGGTCCAGCGCCCAATGGACAGCCGCAGGGTATTCTGTGCTTCAATCAGCGTTAGGCCTATTGCATTCAAGACGTGGCTGCTGGTCACGCCTGTGGTGCTGCAAGCTGCACCCTGGCTAAACGCTAGGCGTGACAGCTGTGGCAGTACTAAATCAACCGGCTTGGGAAACGTTAAACTTAAATTGTTCGGGGAGCGATTGGCAAAATCGGGACCGTTCAGCTTCACGGTAGGGACCAGCTCTCGTATTTTACTATAAAGCTCAAAACAGTAGGACTGGTTCCTGTGGGCCTCAGTAGTTAGTAGCTCGTGCGCAATTTCTGCTGCTTTTCCAGTGCCAACGATTGCTGGCACATTCAGGGTTCCGGCGCGCTGGTTCTGCTGTTGACCGCCGCCAAAAAGCAAAGGCTCAATTGTGGCCGCAGAGTTTCTGGTAATCAGGCATCCGACACCTTTAGGTCCGTAAAACTTATGGGCTGAAAAAGTTAAAAAATGCACTGGCATTGACTGCAGATCAATGGCTAACTTCCCAACAGCTTGGGTCGCATCCGTGTGAAAATATATTCTATTTTCATGGCAGTAAGTGGCTAATTCATGAATAGGATTAATGGCTCCGATTTCATTGTTAACCCACATGAGGCTCACTAATTTTGTGTGCGGCTTAATAAATTTTTTTAATTTTTCGACATCAACACATCCAGTAGCATTTACCGGAATAATTTCCACTTCAATATTTTCCAGACGAGCTGCTGCAGTCAAAGAATTCAGTACGCTCAGATGCTCGGCATTCGATGTGAGAAAATGAATTTTTTCCTTGGGATTATTTTTTCTTAAAAAACGTATCAGCCCAAAAACAACGGAATTGTTGCCTTCAGTGGCTCCAGCGTTCCAAATAATTTCTTGTGGTTTACAACGAACTAATTTGGCGACATGCTCAGCAGCTTTTTTAACTGCATTTTCAGCGGCCCAGCCATATGAATTTAATGAGTTTGCCGGATTGCCAAAGGTCTCGGTAAAAAAAGGAAGCATAGCAGAAACCACGCTCGGGTCGGTGGGTGTCGTTGCGTTATAGTCCAGGTAGATCGGTTTCATGATTTACGTCCCTCGGATCCAGGCTTATTCTATATTTACTTATGAGTCAAAAGAAGTCAGCTGTTGCCAATTTAATTCAAAGGCCCTCATTAAAAGATCACGTGTTTACCAGCTATTTTGTAGGAGCAAAACAAAAAGCTAAAAATTTATTTAAATGGAAAAAAGTGGACTGTGTGATCAAAGGTCATGATGGAACTATTTATTATCAAAGCAAAAACGTGCGTGCGCCAGTGGCATGGTCGTCGACTGCAATTGATATAGCAGCCAGTAAATATTTTCGTAAAACAGTCGGTAAAGAAAATTCTATTGAAGCCCTAGTCGAGCGCCTGGGCCACGGATTTAAGTCAGCCACCAAACAAAGCGGCTTGTTTAAAAATCAGTCCGAGGTTTCTGCTTTTGTTGAAGAATTAAAATTTTTGCTATACTCGCAGAAAGCTGCATTTAATTCTCCCGTGTGGTTCAACCTTGGACTTAAAGAATCGTACGGTGTCAGTTCTAAAAGTGCCCACTTCGCTTTTGATAAAAAATCAAATCGCATTAAAAAAATAGCTGATGCCTATTTACGACCGCAGATTTCTGCGTGCTTTATACAATCTATCGAGGACTCTATCGAGGGCATTTTTGAACTGGTAAAAAACGAAGCGAAACTATTTAAATATGGTTCGGGGTCTGGAACTAATTTTTCATCGTTAAGATCAAAGCACGAACAGCTATCATCGGGCGGCACAAGCTCAGGTCTGATTTCTTTTTTAGAAGTATTAGACCGTTCCGCAGGAGCCATCAAATCTGGTGGCACAACACGACGGGCAGCTAAAATGGTTTGTGTGGACTTAGATCATCCAGAAATTGAAGATTTTATTTCTTGGAAAATGCACGAAGAAAAAAAAGCATTTGCGTTAATACAAGCAGGCTATTCCAGTGATATGGATGGCGAAGCCTTTAAAACTGTCGCAGGCCAGAACGCTAATAATTCTGTGCGCGTCCCGGATCGGTTTATGCTGTCGTTACAAAAAAATGAGCAGTGGGCATTAAAAACTAAAGAGGAAAAAACCTACAAGAAAATTGCTGCAGCTGATTTGTGGAAAAAAATATGCTTTGCTGCGTGGTCGTGTGCTGATCCTGGGTTGCAGTTCGATGACACAATTAATGCCATGCACACGTGTCCTGAAAGCGGAAAAATAAATGCCAGTAACCCGTGTTCCGAGTACATGTTTTTAGATGATTCCGCCTGCAATTTGGCTTCGCTTAATCTGGTGCAATTCTTGGATGATAAAAACAATTTCAACGTGCAGGACTATGTTCACGCCATTCGCACCATTTTTATTGCGCAAGAAGCCCTAGTAGGTTTTGCCAGTTATCCGACAGAAAAAATTGCTGAACATTCGAATCATTTTCGTCCGTTAGGGCTTGGGTTTGCAAATCTGGGATCGTTACTTATGCGCATGGGATTACCCTACGATTCTGAAGTAGGACGCGCTTGGGCGGGGTTTCTAGCGTCAGTCATGACATCCACGGCCTATGCAACCAGTGCGCAAATGGCTGCGCGAATTAGGCCCTTCTCTGGGTATAAAAAAAATAAAGCGGCGATGGCAAAGGTTCTCAAAATTCACCAAGCTAAAAACAAACACATCGTGTGGAAACTATTGCCACCAGAATTTCGTGATTTGGCGACGAATTCTTGGAGCGCTGCGATTCACCTCGGAGCTCAGGCGGGATATCGAAATGCCCAAGCAACAGTTGTTGCGCCGACGGGAACCATAGGACTGGTTATGGATTGTGATACTACGGGAATTGAGCCCGATTATTCCTTGATTAAATACAAAAAACTATCTGGCGGCGGTGTTATTAAAATTGTTAATCAGGCCGTCGATGTCGCATTATCGCACTTGGGTTATTCTTCAGCTGCTGTTGCAGAAATAAATTCTTATTTACTAAAAAATGAAACTCTAAAAGGCTCCTTAGTTAAACCAGAGCATTTAGCTATTTTTGCGACAGCAACAGGTGATTTATCACTGTCTGCCGAGTCCCATTTAAAAATGATGTGCGCGGTGCAGCCTTTTATCAGCGGAGCCATTTCAAAAACTGTGAACCTGCCAAACACCGCAACTGTAGCTGACGTCAGCGCCACGTACCAGAAAGCGTGGCAGTTAAAACTGAAATCTATATCCATTTACCGCGATGGCAGTAAGTTCGTTCAGCCACTTTCTGCGAAAGAAAATTCTGCCAATTCTTCCAAGTCTGCTATGTATCCAAAATGCTCTGAATGCGGCAGCGAAACTATTCTAGAATCTGGATGTTATCGGTGTCTTAATTGCGGTACCACGACCGCCTGTACGAGTTAGTTTTAAATCCCCCCAACTGGTCCACTCGTTGCTCGTTAATCCTGCGTAGGATCTGGCCTGCGACAGACGTGGACTGGATCGTTTTTTACAACAGATTTGTGTGATTGCCGTGACGGAAAATGTATCTCTGTCAAAGCTTTATACAGTCCGTTTTTTAACAACGAGGTTATGAGTGAAACGATTTATTGGGTTGGTGCTTAGCACAGTTTTTTTAGGTCCTAACATGTCTGTCATAGCTGCAGATAGAGCTTCGGACATTGCCAGTACCGCCATTGCGGTTAAGATGACTGCTTTTGAAATGCCAGCTGAGTACAACTGTCCCTTATTTTCAAATTCACCTTACGCAGATATGCTCACGTCATTAGATAAAATGCAAGAAAACCTAAATCAAGTTTTTCCTACTTGTGAGACTAAAGCTATCCATACAAAATTAAATGACGTTTCGGCCGGTTTGCAGCAAAAGGTTCTGGAAGCACAACTGCAGCAAAAAAATGGTCAATCGTACAAATTATCGCAGTCAGCAATGACCATTGTTGATCTGACGAAAACCTTACAACAAAGTCTCATTTCAGTTTCAACGGCGAAAACGAAAGCCTGCTATCGTTCCGAAACACACTTTCGAAGTATGATCTTTTCGATCAACGACACATTCCAAAGCCTAGCGCCGCTGTTGTTTGATCTGGCTTCTGCAAATCCAGCTTTGACAGCCTCGTTGAGTCCCGCTTTAAAAATATTAGCTGGTGCCGATGCTGTTTCAAAAGGCTTAAATTTGATTGAGCAAATTGCGAAAGATTCGACGCAGTTTGATATGTCAGATAAAGACAATCGAATCAACACAGTTAAAAATACGTGTCAGTACATGAAGCTCTATAACCGATTAAATTATTTGCGCTTATCTCGTTTGGGACTGATGCAGTCGAAACATACTCAATTTCAATCGGATATTTCTGAATTGAACCGGAAAGTCGGAATCATCAAAGAAAATTCAAAGAGTAGCCATTTTGAATTTATATCAGAAATTAAACCGAGCCGCATATCGACCGACGCATCACTGGAGATTTTTGAAAAACTAAAAGTCACTATTCCCGAAGAGCAGAGCTTAATTCAAAAAGCACTCGCTGATTACGAGCAGGCTAGGACGGATTACAATTTTCCTGAGATTACCCAGTGTCAGCTTATTAAAACCAGTTTAAAGTCGACAGCCTTAGCAGCGTTAATACTTGAACTAAAAAAGTTTTCTGTAGTTACAAAAAATGCAGCTCAGTTAAATTATGATTTAGATGGCATCAGGGACTACGCAGTTGATTTAAATAAAGCGATCACGGATAACAACCGTCAGTTGTGCACACAGTTGGGTCAGGATTGGCTGCGTAAGATGGATCGTTTGTTCCTAGTCGCCCGACAAATGATGGCAACTTACGAATCCCAGCTGATTGAATTAAATGGCCCAGAGTATTTAATAAAGCAAAAAATATTAGCAAAAGATGCAGAGAAATTAAAATCAGCAGAGTCTAATTATAGAAATTTAAATACCATGTTGAATTATGCATCCTTTGAATCTAGTGAAGTCGAAAAACGTGCGAAAGGCATGCACAAGTATTTATTTGCTGGTCCAGATCAGGTCGTATCAGAGTGTCAGGGCCGTGAAAAGGACGAAGCCTGTGGATTCATGGATAGCGTAGCGGGTATGGGTAAAGCGTACTATCAAGAATTTCGTAACCAAGGGCCTGTGTTTGAACTTCTGTTAAATAATGAAAAATATTTTAATGAAGCGTTTGTGAAGATGAGCAAATCAATGGTAGCTATTCAGCGTTTTGAGGATAAATTTTTACCAGCACATGTTAAAGTCGTCGCTGGCGCTGCAGATAAAAAATTATTTAACCAGTACATTTTAGCTCGGGATAAAAATGCTTTTAAAATGGATCATGTTACGCCAAAATTTTTGGCCAAAGGCGCGAGTGATTACGCTTCGATCTGCAGTCACACGAAAGTTGTCATTGGCGAGTATTTAAAAGCCAGCACACACATGATGGCAACATTTGGTCTTTGTGAAATGATCAAAAATGTATTGCATGAACCTGAGGTTTCAAAACGTCTTAAAAACTATTGCTTGCCGGAAAATGAGATGACTGATTCAAAAGTAAACCAGCTACGGTACAAGCTAGCTGGTCAGTATGAGGAAACTTCAAAAAAATCCGAGCTGCAGGTGTTGTATTTTAACCGGTCACCAAAAGCTTTTGTCGATCAGCTTTTGGTGCGAGCTGAAGAACTAGGTTGCTACGCAGACTAACTGTTTATTACACCAGAGTGTGCGCAAGCAGCATCTCACGGTATTTTGGTAGCGGCCACAATTCATCTGCAACTAGTAATTCGGATGTATCAATGGCATCACGTAATTTTACAGCCAGAGGTTGCAGTTCTTCCATAATGGCCCACATGCGCTTGTGATCATCTGTTGATTTTCTAGATTTCTCAACCGCATTTTTTAGGGACTCGTAGGACTTTAATACATCTGCAAAAACACGTTCGAACTCTGTCACGCGCTCTTTATGCAATTTCTTTAGCTGTGGCAACGTCATCGCATCCCCAGAGCTAGCTAAGATTTGCATCTGTTTATCCAGTGCTGGCACGATGTACGTGCTAGATAATTCCATAAGACTTGTGTGTTCTAAGTCCAAAGTCTTGACGTAGCGTTCGACCGCGATATGGTAGCGGGAATCAATTTCTTCTTTCGATAAAACTTTTGCGTCAATGAGAAACTGAGTTACTTTTTTATCTTTTAATACATCTAAAGCTTCAGGAGTTGTATTTAAAATTGGTAAACCACGCTTCTTGGCCTCAGCTTTCCACTCATCTGAGTAGCCGTTGCCAGAAAAGCGAATTGCTTTGGTTTCCTTGACGAGGATTCGAATTAATTCGAGCACGGCGTCGTCTCGTTTTTTCTTTTTTAAAAGTTCTTTTAATATCTTAGTGCATTCTGCAAATGCCGTCGAAACCGCAGCATTGAGGAAAGACATCGGAACTGCAACATTTTGAGATGATCCGACAGCACGAAATTCAAATTTATTTCCAGTAAATGCGAAAGGACTTGTGCGATTACGATCCGTGTAGTCCTTTGAAATATTTGGAATTTGGCTGACGCCTAAATCAATAATTTGCTCATCAGTTGCTTGTGCAACTTTTCCAGCTTCGATCATATTTAAAATATTTTCGAGTAAGCTTCCGAGAAAAACAGAAATAATTGCAGGTGGTGCTTCATTCGCTCCTAAGCGGTGATCGTTGCCAGGGCTTGCAATCGAGGCTCGTATGGCTGCTGAGTTATCGTGAACAGCTTTTAAAACAACGGAAATACATGCAAGAAAACGTAAGTTTTGGTGGGGAGTATGACCAGGTTCTAATAAATTTTCACCTTTGTCATTAGCCATGGACCAGTTGTTATGTTTTCCAGATCCGTTAACTCCGGCGAATGGCTTTTCGTGCAATAAGCACACAAGACCGTGCTTCAGTGCCACGCGTTTTAAAACCTCCATAGTCAGGAGATTGTGATCTGAGGCTATGTTTAAGTCTTCAAATATCGGAGCTAATTCAAACTGACTTGGAGCCACTTCGTTATGCCGTGTTTTGACTGGAATTCCCAATTTGTATAATTCAAATTCGGCTTCCTGCATGTACGCCTTAATGCGAGTGGGTATCGATCCAAAATAATGATCTTCTAGTTGCTGACCGCGCGCCGATGATGAACCCAGAAGACTGCGGCCAGTCATAATTAAATCGGGCCGCAGTGCCACAAAATTTTTATCAACTAAAAAATACTCTTGTTCTGCGCCCAACGTAGTTTGCACTTTCTTTGCGTCAACGTCTCCTAGGAGCTTTAAAAATTCGACAGCTTCGTTAGACAATGAATCGATCGATCGAAGAAGCGGAGTTTTATTATCTAGGGCTTGACCGTGATAGCCAAAAAACACAGTGGGAATACATAATGTCTTTCCATTTTCTTCTTCAATGATAAATAGAGGAGATGTGGGGTCCCACGCAGTATATCCACGGGCCTCAAATGTTGAGCGCATTCCGCCCGATGGAAATGACGACGCATCCGGTTCGCCCTGGATCAGCTGCGAGCCCGTGAAGCGCTCGATCACTCGTAATTCAGAATGATGAGCGTGCTGTATAGAGATGAAAGCGTCGTGCTTTTCAGCTGTTGAACCTGTCATGGGCTGAAACCAGTGACAGAAGTGGGTCACGCCTTTTGAAACGGACCATTCTTTAACTGCAGAAGCAATTGCTTCTGCAGTTTCTTTAGGTAATTTTTTTCCTTGATCTAATGTTTTTAGTAAATGTGAATAGGAATCTTTCGGAAGCTTCTCACGCATTTGTGCCAAGCCAAATGTCATGCAGCCAAAGTACTCTGAAATGGGAGCATCTTTCCCGAAGGCGTCCTTGACGCGGTCAATTTTTCGGATGGGCTGATCTATTGCTGATTGAAAGGCATGACGGCGGGGATTGGTCGAACTCGTTTTTTGAGTTGATTCCATAGAAACTCCTTGAGTGTGAACCTCGAAGAATTAAATAAATAACTCTGTTGAAGCCGGGTTTACTGTAGGATCTTTGTAGAAGATGGCGACCAAACTCTAAAAAAATCTTACCCTAACACTAGAAGAAAGGCCTAACTGTGGTCAACAGTTAGGCCTTCTGCGTAATCAAATAAGTATGGAATTAGAAATTAATTCGTACGTAATGCGTAGGGAGCTAACATTTTTTTTACAGTTCCAGATTTTTTATATCCCTCAAGCGTTTTCGTGAAGGCTGCAAGCTCATCAGCACTTACTTTTTTCTTACCAAAAGCAACCATGAATTCCTCATCTTTTAGTGTAAGCACTGGAGACAGTTCAACTTTGGCTTTCTTAG
>JAYUTU010000353.1:0-4281 GCA_043754975.1 Bdellovibrionales bacterium
GCCCTGGCACCAATTTTTAGAAGCAGCGCCAACTTCTTCGCATCTAAGTTGTTATCTTGTTCGCCAGTTAAAACGGTCTTTGCTGACAGAGCAACTGCAAAAAGAGATTCAAAGTTTTCAGGTAAAACTAAGACGTCTTTGAATATCGTCTTTGAGAGCTCTTCGGCCATAATTTTAATGTAGAAAATATTAAAAGGCTGTTCTATTAACACTGCCAATTCTTCGACTGCAGCTAAAGTGTCCGTTTCGATTTGTTCAAACTGCTCGGGACTGGTGCGCCCTGGTGGCAAATCAAGCTGATGACTTTGCAAATAATTATAGGTTTTCACCAATGTTGATAGTTGCTTGAATAGCGACGGAATTTTTGCACGTAACCGAGTGAAATCACTTTTAGACCAGCCAATGCGTCCTGAGGGACTGTCCCCTAATAACATAACCTTCAGGCGACCGATTGTTTCAATGAGCGGTAACGATAGCATGAGGTTAGGGTAAACCTGATCGAGCGACTGGGAAATTTCATAGAGCTCAAAATTCGTCAGGGTTTTTAGTTCTTTGACGTCCAGCAGCTCTTCAATAAGACCTGATAAATCGACTGCGATTTTTTCATAAACTGCCCACTTCGCATCCCCGTCCGCAGCATCTAAATCTTTTAAAAAGTAGTTATACCGCAGAATCTGAAATAGACCTTCATGAAGGGTAAGGCCCAGGCGGCGCCACTCGGATTTGGCTAAGGAAACATCGCCGCCGATGAGCACAACTTTAAATTTTTTAAGAAATGGACGCGCTCTTTCAATGGTTTCCAAAGCACTTGCTTTACTTTTACTGAAAAGCAGAACCTCTCTTGCGAAATTGAAAAGATCCTCCATCTGGTAGGCATTGCCAGATTTTGCAAAAGCTGCACTGAGTGATTCAATAAGGACCTGTAAATCTTTTTTTGCAGTTAAAAATAATTTTTCTTTTTCTTTTTCTTCTGGTGGTTGCGAGTCCTTATCCCATTTAAATACCACAATCTTCATCGACTTATTGAGGCGAACAAGATCTGGTTTTAATTCTTTGAGCAGCTGGATGATGCTGTTAACTTCTGCTTTCAAAATCAATTTGTTATTTCCACCAATAAGCGCTGTTTTCAAATTCATGAATTCATTTAAAAAAGAATCTGAGAATTGAGACCCATCTTTGATAAAGTTTTTTTCGATGAATATGGCAATTTCTTTAGCTGTGAATGCATCTTTGTTGTCACCACGAATATTTTCGTTAAACGCAGCAAAAACACTTTGTAAGCAATCAATGGAAAAAGAAACTTGGTCCTCTGTAGCATCTCCAGCTACAAATAATTTGAGATCCGTCATTGTGGTATCTAAGCAAGCAATGCTTTGGACAACGACGGTTTCCTTATTTTTGCTTTCTTCGCCAATTTTCAATCCGCAGCTAGCTAAAAATAATAAAGAGAATAAAATGGTCGCAGTAAAAAGTGCAGATACAGACGAATTCATGAGCGCATGTAATTTAGAATACATATTGAACACCTGCATACACGCGGTCGTTGGCTTGTTTACTTTGCAGGAAGTTCTCTTCCGTGTTTTCCTGTTCAACCCCGAGCAGGTCAAATCCAATATTCAAATTTAGGGCTTGGATTTTTGCTAGGGGCTGATAACTAGCCGCTCCTGATAAGAGGGTGCCTTTGTAGGCACTGTCGTAAGTCCACTTTATTTGAGTTTTTACAACCCGCTTTTGCAGCTGAAATAAATCCGTCGTTAATTTAAAGCTGAACGGCTTTCGAAAGCGAGTTCGCTGCGATGAGAATGTAAAAAGACTATTACGACCATCTGCCATCAAGTCCTTGATTTCTCCGCCAGTAATTTCCGAGTAGGAGATTTCGGCGCTAGTTGTGCGGGTAAAATAATCCGATAAATCAGCCGCAAACCAGGCACCAAGGACGCGTACCGGGGTCAGAAACTGCAGGGTCTCATCGGCTGCTGCCGCTTGATTAAAAACTCGGTCTTCTAGGTAGCTTAAGGTCGTTTTGAATGGCTTCACGTCATAGCTTAAGTCTACTGACTGCACTTGCTCGTAGGTGACAACTGGTGACAGCCGCACTTGGCCAGTGAAATTGCTGGTAGTTCCGTACGTTTCGCGAGTCAGTGGAATTTCATTAACGGGTTTTCGTGCGTACGATATTCGAACCCAGGGGCGAGAGCTCGAGCCCCCCCAATACAGGCTGGCAGCTTCGCCCGAGTTTTTTACAATTTCATCGATTTCGTAACTTCGAATCGCGTAAACGATTTCTCTTTCGCTGCTTCCAAAACGAAACCGTGATGGAGGCTTTTGTGCCCACCGATTTGACGATTTGATTTCGCCATCTTGTTCGTAAACTTGGGGGCCTTGGTTCGGAAAATACAGCGGCAAGTAACCCGCATAAAATCCCAGCGGCCCGAACTGTGTCAAGGCGCGGCCTTCAGCGTGCAAGCCGGTTAAACCTTGTTCGCGAAAATTGATAAAATCGTTCGTGAAATAACTATTAAAAAAACCGAAGTTTTCATTCTGATCTAATGCACTCAAAGAGTGGATTTTCCGCCCTAGTACTATTGAATTAGCAGGTTCCGCTGCGGCCACTCCGATAAAAAGCTCAGGGACTGCAAAATAGGAACTTCGATCTAGATTATAAGTTCCTACCAATCCATCGGCTTTCACCAAAACACGTCCCATGTGTTCAAAGCGTGCTTGCGCTTCAACTTGCTGTTGAAGGTTTGAATCAGCAGCTGTTTCAGAAAAATATTGAACGCCACCAAACTGGATACCTAGGTTTAGCTTTTCAGTTTGGTGAGCTTGATTTTGATTTAATCGACTTTGAATTTCGACAGCAGAAACGCCGGCTGCGAGCAGGGAAATACTCAGTACACACGTGGTAAGAAAAAAGGCTCGGACAGTCCGGTCAAACATCCCCTGATATCAACAATGGGCTTGAATTTGAGTCAATAAATTGCCGCAGATTGCCGTTTGCGGTCAAAAAGTTTGTAATAAGTTCTAGAGATGATTTTAATTTTCGCAAACGCTATGATACGCTTTAGCTGAGGGGGATCTGACTGATCCCTTCAAGGAGTAACCGATGAGTTCAAAAAATCAAGTTGAAGCACTTCTGCATAAAATGTGGGCAGATTATTCTGAGATGAATCCCCAGGCTTTAAAGATTTTCAATTTACTGTCCCAAAATGGTGAAACTATTGTAAACGACCATATCGCTCTACGCACATTTAATTCTTCGAAACTAGGGATTAAATCCCTCGCCGCTCCTTTTGAAAAATTAGGTTACTCTGCCAGCGGTGAGTATTTTTTTAAAGAGAAGAAATTGTATGCGAAACACTACGAGCACACGGACAAATCCTTACCAAAAATTTTTATCTCTGAATTAGAAATGGAAAAGATGTCCCCTTATGTTCAAGAAACATTAATGGATTGCATAAAACAGTTATCTGAAAAAATAATCCAAAGTGAAAATTTTAGCTTCAGTGGCCGGCATTGGGATATCAGTCACTCGACGTATCTTAAGTTGGCTGCCGAAAGTGAGTATGCATCGTGGGTGTACGCGTTTGGATTCAGACCCAATCACTTTACTGTCAGTGTTAATAATTTGCGCCAGTTCACAGACCTTGCGAAATTAAATGACTATTTAAAAGGTCACGGCATCAAGTTGAATTCTTCAGGCGGTGAAATCAAGGGGACACCTGCTGAATTGCTCGAGCAAAGTTCAACGATGGCCGGCGAGATTGCCTGGAAATTTTCGGATGGCACGTTTCCAATTCCAGCCTGTTATTATGAGTTTGCAAAACGATTCCCGACGCCTGATGGCTCGTTGTACCAGGGCTTTATTGCTAAATCTGCGGACAAGATTTTTGAAAGCACAAACAGACATTAATGTTCAGCGGGTCTGTTAAATAGAAAGATTTAAATAAAGAGATTTACGTAAAAAGATTTACGCCACTTTTTTGATAATGTTGTTATACGTTTCGTGGTCCGAAGTTATTTTCCACTGCGGATGAGCTTCTAAAAAAATTTGTGCTATTTGGGGATCAAACTGAGTTCCTTTGCAACGTTTGATCTCGGAATAAATCACGTCATCTGGCAAACCCTTGCGATAAACTCTATTTTCGGCCATAGCATCAAAAGTATCAACGACAAGAATGATTCTAGAAATCAATGGAATCGCTTCGCCAGCCAGTTTGTCTGGGTAACCCTCTCCATCAATCCTCTCATGGTGGCCACGCACTGCAGGTAAGATTTGCT
>JAYUTU010000354.1:0-21430 GCA_043754975.1 Bdellovibrionales bacterium
CTAGATTCGCCAGTAGCTCCTGGAAGCTGAGTTGAATGTGTGCAATCCATAATAACTGGGAAGCCTAAATTACGCATATCAATAAGACCCGTCATATCGTTAATTAAACGGTTGTATCCAAAGGTTGTTCCGCGTTCGCAGAGTAAAAGTTTATCATTGCCGGCTTGGACTGCTTTCTGGGCAATAGATTTCATATCCCATGGCGCCAAAAATTGACCTTTTTTAATGTGTATAACCCGGCCAGTTTTTGCAGCAGCTACGAGCAGATCTGTTTGGCGAGATAGAAAAGCTGGGATTTGAATGACTTCAGCGTATTTAGCAGTTTCTTCGACCTGAATAGTTTCGTGTACATCTGTCAGAAAAGCACAGCCTAATTCAGATTTAATTTTATCAAGGGATTTAAGAGCTTGATTCATTCCAGGACCGCGAAAACTTTTAGAGCTTTGACGATTCGCTTTATCAAAAGAGCACTTTAAAATCCATGGAATCCCGAGGTTCTGGGTTACCCGCTTTAACTCTTTACCGGTCTCAATGACCATGCCTTCATCTTCAATAATATCAGGCCCAGCGAAAAGGACGAAGTTCTTCGCGTCGCCCCACGTGATTGTACCGTTTGGGGAATTCATAGTTACAGTTTTGGCTAATGGTTTAAATTCTGTCATAAGCCGAAGCGTAACGCTATTTCATTGAAAACTCGACTGATTTTTTAACAGCATCAACAATAATAGTGAGCTGTTGTTCGGTCATATCAGGGAACATTGGCAAGCTAATGACGTGGCTTGCTGCCCAGCGTGACTGCGTGATGTCAAATGTTACTGGAGTATTTTCTTTGTACCAAGGTTGATCCGGCATCGTCATTGGATAGTGGATTGTTGTTGGAACATTGAGCTCCTGCATTTTTTTCTGAAATTTTTCACGGTGAGTCAGAGTTAAAGTATACTGTGCCCAAACACTGCGATTTCCAGGTTTCACGTAAGGTGTCGAAAATTGCGGGTCTATTTTTTCTAAACCAATGAATGCCTGACTAAATTTACTTGCGATGTGATTGCGCTGTTCGACTTCCCAATCATAGCGTTCAAGTTTTGCTAATAAAATTGCGCACTGGATCGTATCCAGTCGCCCGTTAACTCCAAGGCGCGTGTGATAATAGCGCTTTTCAGAGCCATGTTCGCGAATTTCTTTCATTGCGATTTGCAATTTATCATCGTTTGTAAAAATGGCTCCACCGTCACCGTAGCAACCCAATGGTTTAGCAGGATAAAATGAAGTGCCTGCAGCAGTGGTCATGGAACCACTTTTCCCATTCTTGTATCCCGCACCGTAAGACTGAGCCGTATCTTCGATCACAAAGAGATTATGTTTTTTTGCAATTGCATTTATTTCTTCAAGATCTGCGGCTTGGCCGTACAGTGAAACTGGAGCAATTGCTTTGGTTCGCGGGGTGATCGCAGCTTCGATTTTTTTTACATCAATATTAAATGTTCGCTTGTCGATATCAACGTAGATTGGTTTAGCGCCAGCAAGAACAATGGTTTCTGCCGTTGCAATGAAAGAAAATGCGGTGGTGATAACTTCGTCTCCCTGGCCAATGCCAAGTGCCATCATAGGAATCAAAAGGGAATCAGTTCCGCTAGCGACTGCTAAACAATGTTTGCTTCCGGTGTGAGCTGCCAATTTTTGCTCGAGCTCAGTCACCTCGGGCCCGTTAATATAAGCGCCACTGTCTAAAACTTTTTGAATACGAGAGTCGATATTACTTTTTAGTGCTGCATACTGGGATTTAAGATCGATAAATGGAATTGATGGCGTCGACACGAAAGCCTCCTAGAGTGAAATTAGGTCTCTTATGTAGTATGACGTGAAGTCGAGATGAAGTCTATCTGTGGAAAAAAAGCTTCACGCGATGACTCGACTCATGACAGAATCTGGAATGCTAATAATGCATCAGGAGAATCTCATGAAAAAATCTATTCTTAGGTCCTTTAAATCTGTGTTTGCCACTCGCTTTTTTAGTGCTGTCATTCTAGTTACGAGCACTTTGCAAATCAGCACAGCTACTTTTGCGGCCGATACGTCAGCCAGGCCGGAAATGAGTTCGGCCATCCCGGAGAAGCGAGAATTCCCGTTAGACCCAGCTGTAAGTCCCTGTCAAAATTTTCATCAATATGTTTGCGGCACTGTGGAGAAAAATTTTAAACTGCGTGATGATCGCAGCTCTCATACGTTTGCGTTCGATGATTCTGATGAGCGAATTTTAGAAAAGAAAAAAGATTTTTTCAAAAATATAAATGCAGAAAAAAAACTGTCTGCACGATCTCAGCAGTTAAAAGATTATTATCTAGCGTGCATGAGTGAAAAAAACTCTGCAGTAGAGGAAAGGCAGTTGGTTGCAGGTCTTCTTAAAGAAATCAGCAAAGTAAAAACCATTGAGGATTTTATCCAGTTGAATGTGCGTAATTTGACAAACGAGAAATGGTCAGTAATTAGCTATGACATGATGCCTAATATTGATGACTCTTCTATTTATGATATGACTTTTGACGTCAATCTAATGGGCCTGCCAGAGCACAGCTACTACGATAACACGGAGCTAGTCGAAGAATTTAAGAATTTAATGGCTGAATTTTTTAATACGCTTTACCCAAAGGGATCTAAAGCTGAGCATTTAAAAAGAGCAGCCGCCATTGTAGAGTTTGAAAAATCGTTTAAATCTGTTTATCCATTCCCAGCTGAATTTCGTCAGCGTTACACCCAGCCGCGAAAAATCAGCCGTGCTGATTTTCTAAAAAAGACAGACCGATTAAAATTAGAGTCGTTTTTTAAGGCTCATGTTCCAGAAAAAACACTACTACGTGAATTTGTGCCAGAAAGTTTTGAGTTTCTACAAAAAGAATTGACCCCGGAAAATCTTTCCGTTCTGAAAGATATTTATATTTACCGAAGCGCGCGTGACTATATGGATGATGCCTATCCGGAATTGTTTAAAAAACGGTGGGCATTTCGCCATAAATTTCTAGGTGGACCAATATCACGCTCGGACCGTCAAGAGCGCTGCACGATGTCTGTGATGGGTTCCTTCAATCGAGAACTAGATATCGAGATGTTGCCGCGTTTATTTCCGCAGTTTCCGAATGAAAAAATGGAAGCAGTGGCTGCTAAAATTCGTCAATCCATTGCCGCTGGAATTGAAAAAAATAAATGGTTGTCTGCAGAAAGTAAAAAAGGGGCTTTAGAGAAAATACAAACTGCAAAACTACAACTAGTTAAACCAACCACAGATCGCGAATGGGATTTTAAGCCAATTCAAAAATTAAGCCCGAGCCAACCCTACGCTAATGGTAAGAAGCTAGCGATGGCGGGGCATGAACGAGCTTTCAAAAAATTAAGAGAAGGCGTGAACAAAGAAGCTTGGGGTATGGGTCCGTTAACTGTAAATGCCTACTACTCACCGGATAAGAATAAATTTGTTATGCCAATTGGAATTTTACAGTTTCCATTTTTTGTTGCTGAAGGAGATTTAATTGAAAACTTAGGTGCCGTCGGAACAGTTATAGGACACGAGCTCGGCCATGGGATAGATGATGAGGGATCTAAGTTCGATGCGCAGGGAAAATTGCGCCAATGGATGGCAGATCAAGATATTAAAAAATTTCAAGAGCGCGGTAAGAGAATGATGGATCAATTTAATAAAATTGGTCACAACGGAGCGCTAACCCAAGGCGAAAATGTTGCGGATCTGGTAGGGATAACGTTTTCCTACAATGCCGCTTTTCCTAACGGAGTTGGTACTGTCGCAGAGAAGCAGAAGTTTTTTGTAGCTTACGCCCGGCTCTGGTGCAACGTTGCCCGGGAGAAAGCTAGAGAGATGCAGTTAAAAACTGATCCACACAGCTTAGGATTTGCACGCATCAATGAACAAGTAAAACACCAAGCTGGCTTTCATGAAGCTTTTGCATGTAAAAAATCGGATGCACTTTATCTCAGTGAAAGTGATCGCATTACAATATGGTAATAGTTGAGTGAGTTCCAGAGATATGCAGCTGTTACCTTTTCGACCTCTGATTCCCGGTTGGACCGGGCATACGCAAACGCTGCTTGGGCATTTGCTGCCTTCAGCTCCGCTGGCTGCCAATTTTGATTCTGCCGTTTTGACTTTAGCAGATGGTGATCAGCTTTTGCTTGAGTACAAAAAGGGAACTAAAGATATTGCGATAAGCATTTATCATGGTTTAGGTGGCGATGCGCAGTCAGATTATGTGCGGCGCTCAGCGAATATTGCACTGAGCTTGGGTTGGAATGTTATTTTAGTTAATCATCGCTGTGTTTCAGAAAAAGCGAAGGCAAAAAAAAGCTATCATTCAGGCCGCGGTGATGACGCTGAGGCAGTTGTTGCTTGGGCAAGAAATAAATTCTTAGGTTCGAAGCAGATTGCATTAGGTTTCTCTATGAGTGGCAGCATACTGCTGAATTTGCTAACGGGGCGCTATGGAAAATTAACGCCGGATGTGGCGATTGTCGTTAATGCACCCTTAGATTTAAATCGCTCTGCAGATTTGCTGTCACAGGGGTTTTCAAAAATTTATGATCTGCGTTTCTTTCTGATGTTAAAAAAATTAATTGAGAGAAACACGCAATTGAAGCTGCCAGTTTTTGGTGGAACACGAGACATTGATGACCTCTACACCGCAAATGCCAATGGTTTCGCGAACCGACAAGATTATTATAAACAGTGCTCCACACTTGATTATTTAGAAAATATTTCTACTCCAACTTTTGTACTGGCTGCTGAGGATGATCCCTTCGTAGATTTTTCCAACTACCAGATTGCTCGGTGGCCCAGCCACATTCATTTAACATATTTAAAATATGGTGGGCACATGGGATACATCAGTCGTTACAAAATTGAAAATCACGGTCGTCGTTGGTTAGATTACTATCTTTACAATGTCTTTAATTCTCTGAACTAAAGCGCCGCATCCTTTCAACGAATACTTAACTACAGCAAAAGCTAAAACTGCCCGCGGGGGACCAACTGCAGTCCATGAAATTTCCGATGTGCAACCATTGAAGAAATAAATACACTGCTTTATTTTATTTATTCCGAAAATCAGTTAACGCTTGGCAAGCAAGCCGTATTTCAGGACTCTGCCGCATAATAAAAGCTACTGTTTGAGAGCGGACACGGAGAAACTGGCGCCTTAATTTTCTCAATGCGCTTTCAATAAGAATCAGTTTTCAATTGCTGTTCATCTGCATTTTTTTTTATAAATACACTACCGTTTTTTGCAGGTTCTATTATACGTAAGACCACTGCCTAGGGGGCCTAATGAGAACTATATTATTAATCAGTTTAATCCTACCGATCATGTCTTTGGCCGCTGATCCAGAGACCTTAGTTTTTTCTTTTCAAAAGCAGAAAAATCCGGATGAGATTCAGGCCACTGCTAAGACTGTTGCAGAATTTCTAACTGCTAAATTAGGTAAAAAAGTTGAAGTACTTGTGCCGACATCTTACGGAACAACTGCACAAGGTTTGATATCAAAAAAGGTCCATGTTGCCTATATGGATTCGCTTCCGTACCTGTTGGCTTCAAGTGAAACTGAACTAGAAATCGCAGTTGTCGAGAAACGCAAAGAGAGAACAGAGTATGATTCACTGATTGTGGTTGCAAAAGATAGCCCGATAAAAACTATCGCCGACCTTAAAGGCAAATCAATTGCTTTTACGTCACAGACATCAACATCTGGCTTTTTATTTCCCTATGCAAAATTAATTCAGGATAAGGCAATTAAAAAAGCAGATGATTTAAAAGTTTTCTTCTCTGAGATTGTCTATGCCGGAGGTTATGATAAGGCGCTGCTAGCAGTCGCTACCGGCCAAACGGATGCAGCAGCTTTTAGTGACTACGCATTTGAAGGACCAAAAGCTGACATCTATGGCAGTGCTGAAAACCGGGCAAAGTTGCGAGTTTTAGCACGTATTCCGGGAGTGCCCACGCACTTGGTGACAACCTCAAAATCGCTTTCGCCTGAGTTAAGGAAAAAAATACGTGAAGCCTTGTTAGATTTAGGAAAAGAAAAGCCAGAACTTTTGGCAAGCGTTTACGGTTCAACAGGTCTTATAAAGCCGGTCGCAGCAAACCACGTTGCAAAGACAAAAGCGGCATTAAAGGCTACTAATTTAGAACCAAAAAATTTCGTTAAATAATGGCAGACGTTTTTTCAGCGAAGTATCTTTCATACACATATCGCGGATCTCAAACCTTAAAGTTTGAGGTCCGCGATTTTTCTTTAAAAGCTCGGGAAACTGTTGTTTTGCAGGGACCCTCTGGCTCCGGTAAAAGCACTTTGCTAAGACTTATTGAAGGGTCGTTAGCCGACAAGAAAAATAGCATCCAGCAGACGAGTCGGACTGCAATGATTTATCAAGATCTGCGACTGATCGAAGAAAGCAGTGTGCTAGCGAACATTTTATCTGGAGCCCTGCAAGAGCTAGGATCTTTCTCGGTTCGATTCACACAGGGACAAAAACAACAGGCGCAATTTCTATTAAAAAAAGTAGGCTTAGAAAATTTCAGTCAAAAGCTGGTATCAGAGCTTTCTGGAGGGCAACGTCAGCGAGTTGCTATCGCACGCGCGTTGATGCGAAAACCAAATTTGCTGCTAGCAGATGAATGCTTTAGCCATTTAGATTCGAAAACTGCAAGTGAAGTGTTTCATTTAATCAAGGAACTCCAGCAAGAATTCGGTTTTGCCTTTTTAGTTAGTATGCACGAGCCCCATATTCCTTGGAGTGAATTCGACCGTAAAATTTTAATGACCTCCGAGACACTGCAGATATTAAGTATTCACCCCCCGGTAAAATGGATGCGTATTTTGCCGATTTTGATTTTATTGATAGTCGCCTACTGCATCCAAACGCTAAATTACTCAGGATTTAATGGCTCGGACAGCCTCTCGCAGATAATAAATTTGTTTTTGCGTTTTATTCCTTTGGATAAAGTGACTTGGGTTGAATTTTCGTGGAGCAGCAGTGTGTCGTCTGTACTGACAACCTTTCGGATTGCTACACTCGGTACATTTTTTGGTTTTGTAGCCGCCTTGCCGTTAGCGTTGCTTGCAGCAAATGACATTGCACCTGTTTGGATGAATAAGCCCATTCGATTCATACTGATGTTTTTAAGAAGTATTCCTGCGTTGATATGGGCTCTAATTTTTGTCGCTGCGTTTGGAATTGGAGCCATGGCAGGAGTTTTTTCATTAGCGCTTTATTCAGCAGGATATCTTGGTAAGCTAATCTATGAGGGTGTAGAAGATCTCGAGCAACGAGCATTCAAAAGTTTAAGACATTTGGGAGCATCGCGTTTTCAGGCGATGCGTATGAGCCTGATACCTCCGGCCAAGCCGATGTTGTTGTCACATTTTTTATTTATGTTTGAATATAATATTCGGGCTGCCAGTCTTTTGGGTATTGTTGGCGCTGGGGGCATCGGGCAGGAATTAATGTACGCGCTTGAGTGGCGCCGTTTTGATCATGCGGGAATTATATTGCTGATTCTTCTAGGAATTATTTTTGTCGCAGACCTAGTATCAGATCAACTACGCCGGCAATTAAAGCGCCGGCGCCGTTTTTAGAAACGGAATCGCAATTAGTTATTTTTGCTTTAGCGACCTCGAAAGAAAAATAACCACAGCAATATTACTAGGGCGCCTGGAACTCCAAGGAAATAGAGTAATATTGGCATCCCAACACGTCCGTAGGTGTTGCTAACCGTGTTTTTTAATAAGCTTAAATTTTTCATAGGACGATCCTTTGTTGTAAGGTGTTTCGTAAACTTATATTTGTTCATGCAATCTTTTTACCACCAGCTTTTTCGCCATAGCTGAGCAGCGAAACTTTTTATGGGACTTTCTACCCCGGGTGATGGGGTGGCATAAGTAATGTAAGACGTAGTGAAAACTACTTTCAGTTCGGAGGAATCATGAAAATATATATCGCCGCATTTACTTTAATTTCGGTTACTGCTTTTGCGGGCCCTGCCAACATCCCAGCCAAGAATGCACCTGATAAGAAGGCAAATTCAGAAATGAGCAAAGTCATTAGCGAGCTCGAAAAAAAAGGAGGAAAGCCAATCGCAGAACTATCTGCAGTGGAGGCTCGCCTGCAACCAACTCCTGCTGATGCAGTAAAATCTTTGATGAGTGCTGCAGACAAAAAAGAAGCTAACGAGGGGTTTACAAAAATTGAAGACCGGCAAATCACCGGGGCACAGGGGCAAATACCTGCGCGAATATATACCCCAAAAGGAAAAACGCCGATGCCAGTTATCGTTTTTTATCATGGTGGTGGATGGGTGATCGGCAATAAAGATGTTTACGATAGCAGTTCACGCGCCTTGGCAAAACAAGCCAAAGCAATAGTTGTCTCTGTAGATTATCGTTTGGCGCCTGAGAATAAATTCCCAGCAGCGCACGAGGATTCCTTTGCTGCCTATAAATGGGTTGTTGAAAACGCAGCTTCGATTGGTGGTAAGCCGGAAAAAATCGCAATCGCTGGGGAAAGTGCTGGCGGTAACTTAGCCCTTAACGTCGGCATTAGGGCTCGTGATGAAAAGGTAAGAATGCCAGTGCATCAACTTATTATCTATCCAATTGCAAGCTCAGCCATGACAACAGAATCATATGAGACGAATAAAGATGCCAAGCCACTGAATAAACCCATGATGGCGTGGTTTATGAAAAATTATTTGAATTCAAGTGCTGAAGCTAGTGATGCACGAATTAATTTAATCGCTGCAAATTTTAAAGGGCTTCCAGAGACGACAATTATCACTGCTGAAATTGATCCTCTACAAACTGAAGGCATCGAATTAACGGAGCGGATGAAAGCTCAAGGTGTAAAAGTAAATTTCAAAAACTACAGTGGTGTAACTCATGAATTCTTTGGAATGGCTGCAGTCGTTGACGAAGCTGCCGAGGCGCAAAAATTTGCCGCCGGCGAATTAAAACAATCATTTTAATGTCCTATTCGATTGGCAAACTGGATAAAGATCCAGTTTGCTAGTGAAGCAACTTTGCCGCATAGGATGCTGCTGCTGCAAAATATTGACTCGTGTAAACTTTGCTTTCAGACTTGGTGAAGTACAAATCACGGAGGATTTATGCAGTCGAATGTAGCGCCTACACAGGAAGAAACTCAACCAGTATACATGACTGCAGCGGAAATTAATGATTGGAAGCCTTATAACAAATTGCCCGAAAACGAAGATTTCCGAAAACCATTAGAACTTCGCATGAAAAAAATTGATAAGTGGAGCAAGCCGCAATTGGCTGGGCGCCGTTGGGGAATCGGATGTGTTTCACTGGAGATTACCCAGCGTTGCAATTTAGACTGCACACTTTGCTACCTTTCGGATAGTTCTGAAGCCGTTAAGGATGTTCCGATTGAAGAGCTTTTCACCCGTATTGAACTCATACGCAAGCACTACGGTCCAAATACGGATGTTCAAGTATCTGGTGGTGATCCAACTTTACGAGATCGTAAAGAGCTAGTTCAAATCGTAAAAAAAATTGCTGACTTGGGAATGCGTCCATCGCTACTAACAAATGGAATTAAAGCTAGCCGAGATTTATTACAAGAATTGGCTTCAGTGGGTCTTTCGGATGTAGCTTTCCACGTTGATTTAACCCAAGAGAGAAAAGGCTATAAAACTGAAGTTGAATTAAATAAAATTCGTGAAGAGTATATTGAGCGGGCTAAAGATCTACCGATCATGATTATTTTTAACACGACTGTTTATGCAGATAATTTTAAAGAAATCCCCCAGCTAATTCAGTTTTTTCGCGAAAAGGCAGACCATATCCGATTTGCGTCGTTTCAGCTGCAAGCAGACACTGGCCGAGGAGTATTGCGCGAGCGTGATTTTTTAATCACGCAAGAAACGGTCATGGACCAAATTCGCTCTGGTGCTAACACTAAAATTAACTTTGATGCACCACTTATCGGCCACCCTAAGTGCAATAAATATTCGTATATGTTTTCATGTAACGGAAACCTTTATGATATTTGGGATGATCCCGATTTTCTTATTGAAGTTTTAGATGTGACTAAGGATGTTGCTTTTGACCGCAAGAATCGTATGCAAACGGTAAAGAAAGTAATTGGCACTGTTGTAAAGCACAGTCATTTGATTGGGCCTGGAATAAAATTTTTAGCACGCCAAGGCTGGAAAATGAAATGGGACCTCATCAAATCTGGTTTTAAAGTGAATAAAATTTCGTTTTTTATTCATAATTTTATGGACGCTTGCAAATTAGAAACAGATCGTATCGAAGGTTGTGTTTTCATGGTTGCCACAAAAGACGGTCCGTTATCAATGTGCATGCACAATGCTAAACGCGATGAATACATCTTGGCTCCAGTGACTATGAAGTCCGAAAAGGGTGAAAAAATTTGGAATCCTTTGACGGGCGCATTTGATCCGATTCCTGAGGGAACAGTATTTCAGATGGATCCAACTCTGTTTCCGATGAAGCATGCTAAGGGACGCGTGAAAAAAATGTTAAAGGAATCAAAGATTGAAGCTGTTAAAAATTAAAGGTTTTGTTCTGCTGGCATTTTTCCTTTCGTCGTGTTCCACGTTTCAGAAAACTCCAATTCTAGCCGGTACTGACAACGAAGCTGAAGCCATTGCTGCCTATGCAATGATTTTGCAGAATTATGTTAATGATCGCGGCGAAGTTGATTTTGAAGGGTTGGCAAAGAACAGCACTAATTTAGAACGCTACGTCTCCTTCGTCGCAAAAAAGAAATTCTCGGATTTTAAGTCACCCGACAGTTTGTTAGCTCACCACCTAAATGCCTATAACGCGCTTTCAATGTACACGGTTTTACAAAAAGGAATTCCCAAGACTAATGCCGGTTTCAAAAAAGTAAAGTTTTTCTTTTTAACTAAAATGGAAATTGGTGACCTAGAAATGTCTCTGGTTGATTATGAAAATAACTATATCAGATCGATTGGTGAGGACCGAATTCACTGGGCTTTAAATTGCATGGCTGTTTCGTGTCCCAGGCTGCCACGGGTACCGTTTTATGCTGAAAATTTAAATAAAGATTTGCAGTCCCTGACTGTTGAATTTTTTAATATGGAATCTAATGTTCGGGTTGAAGAGAGCAAAAAAACTGTTTTTGTGACCGAGATTCTAAAGTTTTTTCCAAAAGATTTTGTACCCAAAAAAGCGCCTTCAATTTTGGACTACGTCAATTTATACAAGAGTAATCCTGTTCCGACTACCTATGAGGTGGACTATATCCCCTATGACTGGACAATTAATAATTCAAACCGTCATTGATACCGATAACGCATTAGGATCAGCTAACCAAAAATTTTTGGGAGGTGATGTCGATGATGCATTTGCTTTGGCTTTTCTGCTTAAGTCCCAGTTGCCATTAGCAACGATTTATAGTGTCGCTGGAAATGCGAGTTCTTCAATTTGCCAGGCTAACAACAAAGAGTTGTGTAAACTGCTTAATGCAAAAGTAAGCTGCATCGAGGGTCATAGTGGCTTGGGTGCGCCGCCGAATGGCTCGAACTATTTGGCCCTGGGCCCACTAACAAACTTAGCTCATTTTATTAAAAATGGTTATATTCCTAATACTGTGTGGATGACCTTAGGAAGACAAACTACCTACGGAAATTTCCCGCCATTTTGGCCTATCGAATTCAATGCAACAAAGGATCTGAGTGCTACGAGTCTGGTTTTAAGTGCAGATATTAATAAATTTGTTGTTCCACTGGATGTGGCTTTTAAGCTAAAAACTCCGAAAAATATTAAATCAAAATTAATTGTATCAGACGCAGGCTCTTACTTATGGCATCACATGAGGCGCTGGCAGTGGCGCAGTTTGCTATTGAAGGGTCGCATGCAGTTTCCAGTTTGGGACCTTGTAAGCGCTATTGCGCAGGTCTACCCTGAATGTGTAAAAATTGAAAATGGCATGGGATATCTTTTTAAAAATGGACTTTTTTTGTGTGACGTTGCCAATAAAAAAATCTCCTATCACAGTCGTGAAAGGGCCTGTGTTTCTACCGAAATTAAAATTGTGACAGAAATTGATTCGAAGCGTATTTGGGACCTGTTTTTCAAGGTTCTGCAGGGCCTTTGATGAGTTCTACCTTGATCTGTTCAGAGGGTGGATTTTTTCCAATCCAAGTTTTAAGTAGGAGACTGCTAAATTCAGGATCTTGTGTGGCGAAAATCTCAGAATCATTTAATAAAATAAGGACTCCAGTCGGATTAAATACATAGCGGTAAATCGAATTCTTTTTAAAATCAGGAACAGTTTTGTAAAAGCGCTGGATTTCTGATTCTAAAATCTGACATTTGGTTTCGCAATTGCTATCAAATGCAAGTTTCCATCCTTTGACAGAATCAGCAGCAGAAACATCATAAAGAGCATACAAATCTATAATTCTAATCGACTTTGAATTAATAATTTTCTCAGCATCGGTCATGGCAGTTTCGGTGTACAGAGCGCTTACCCAGACCATTACCTTAAATAGCGAAACTTTTCTAATGGCCACGCCATTTAGTTTAAGAACATTTTTTTGGAAAACGATTTTTTCGGGGACTTTTACACCTGCATATGTTGCATCTGCAGAGGAAAATTCAGCGACTAAACTTAGTGCTGCAAGTATTAAAAGAGTTTTCATCGACACTCCGAAAGAAATATGTAAAAGTATAAGCATGGCAGCGCGACTGGTCTACACGATATTAAAATTTTTTTTTGCAATTCTGGTCTTGGCATCAAGCACAGGTAAATTGCTTGATAATCGTGGATTTGCAGATGTCATATTAACCTATCAATTTGGTTTTCCCCACAGCTTCGCAATGGGATTGGGGCTGGCAGTTAGTTTGTTTGAATTATTTCTAGGGATTTTTATAATTCTTGAAAAAAACCAAGTACGAAATGCTATTTTATTAACTCTTATGCATTTTGGCTATGTCGGGCTGGCGACGATTTCAAATATTCGCGGTTTGGAGCTGCAAAATTGTGGATGCTTCGGAGTTTTCTGGGGGCGGCCACTGACGTGGTGGACAGTTGTTGAAGATATTGCGTTGATGGCGCTATCGTTTTTATTTTATCTTATTTGTAAGAAAAAATTTGTAAATTAAATGGAGCGAATTAAAGTTTCAATGGCCCAACTGACCGCTTGGCCGATTTCTTTGCTGGAATGTTTAAAGTCGGTGCGGATGTCATGCCAGATTTTCACATTTATTAAAGTTACTATAACTGCTAAGCGTGTTTCGATGGCTCGAGTTAGTTTTATTTTTTGAGCATCAACAATTTGGTCTATCAAAAATTTATTTAGCTTTTTTCGAAATATTTCACGAGTCTTTGCGCCGAATGAAGAAAACATATAAGCCATCATTAAATCTTCATGCTCTTCGAATAAGTTAAAAACATCACGGGTAAATGATAAGATATCAGTCTGCTGAATTTTTTGAATACTAAGCTGCACAAACTGTTCAATGTAAAGATCGGTAGCACTGTAAAGAGCTTCTTTGTCTTTGAATAGGCGAAACACTGTTCGCTGTGATATTTTAGAGGCAAGTGCAAGCTCTTCGATAGAGACATCGGCACCACGTCGGTCTGCTAAAAGTTTTACATAGGTTTGGATAATATGTTTTTGGGTTTTATCCGCTTTTTCTTGGCGAGAAGAATTATCATAGATCCGTTTGTTAGATTTTTTTGTAGTCTTTTTCAAATTTGCACGCACCATTTTAAGATGTTGTCCCGCCACAGCTAGAACCAGCACCTGCCGTACACCCATAGCAATGCTGATTTAAAACAATTTTGCGTTTTTGCAATTCAATTTCGTTATATTCACTCAAGCCGGCCCGGCTAGCAGATTGAATTTTTAAATCAAGCATCTGGTTAAAGTCGCAGTCATAAATAAAGCCGTCCCAGCTAATTGAGATCGTATTTCTGCACATAACCCCTGCAGCGGCAGTCGGATTAAATGCAGCAACAAGTTTTTCCATATAATCTTCGAAGTTATCAGTAGCAATAAGGTAATCCAAATATCTCGAGATTGGCATATTGGTTATGGCAAACAGATTGTTGAATTCAATGCCAAACAATCGTCTTAGTTCTGTTTTAAAATCTTTTTGTAAGGCATCTTGTGATCCAGGTAGAAAAGCTCCAGCTGGATTGTAGACAAGGTCAAGATTTAGACCGCTGTCCGGCTGACCGTAACCAATCGCATTTAACATCTTTAGGGCTTGGATTGAATCTTCGAACACGCCATCGCCACGCTGCCGATCCGTCTTACCTTTATCGTAATAGGGTAGCGAGGAAACAATATGGATATGATGCTTTTTGAAAAATGCTGGCAGGTCATTATAACTTTTATTCGCTAAAATAATTGTCAAATTACAACGAACAATAATTTTTTTACCTAGGGCTGTTAGCTGCTCGACAAACCAGCGAAACTGCGGATTCATTTCCGGAGCACCACCAGTTAGGTCAACTGTATGTGCAGTCGAATTTGCTAGGATTTTTAATATTATTTCCATCGTTTCGCGAGTCATGATTTCGCGACGATCTGGGCCTGCATCGACGTGACAGTGCTTGCAGGCCTGGTTGCACATTTTACCCATATTGATCTGAAAGATCTCGAGAGCTTGCGGCGTCAGGGGATATAGGTCAGCCGCTTTCATGCGAGCGGTAAAAGGAACCAGGTTTTTGATTCGGTCACTGTATTGATTTAACTGTTGAAGTTGATTGGCTCCGTGAGCTAAATCACTTTTTCTAAATTTTAGAGATCTATTTGTTTCCACCTCCCAAGCATGTTCAATTTTAGCACGACAATCAAGGCAAATTATTGATGGCAGTTTTACTGTTGCGATTATGCCTCGGCAGTTCAGGTCTAGGTCTGAATGAAGCGCGTTGACAAATTAGCTGTCATTTTTCAGTTTGAAAATGATAAAAAGTTTTGCCAAGTGGGAAACGAAGCAAAAAGCTAAACTAATTTAAGAATAAATATGAAAAATTTTGTGTCTATTCTATGTACAATTGTGATGAGCTTATCCATTACGATAATTGTGGCTCTACAAGATGGGGAATTAAAAACTAAATTACTTAAAATGAATTACGATTTTAAAAAAAAGGTAACTGCAAAAATGAGATCTAAAAAACTGTCAGAAGAGTTTTGTCGGGCCCGGTTGCCAAGGTCCAGTAAATAATTTTAGATATGGTCTCGCTTGGGAAGTCCACAAAAGTTAAAAATAGACATTTAGTTGCGTGCAGTGTTTACTTTTCTAGAGGCTTACTATGGCAAAAATGGTCCTACTATCATGTGTCTTTTTTCTAGCTTGCAGCAGCATGGCAGCTGATTTCGTACTTCTGCAAACAGGCAAAGCATTTGTTAAAGATATTGACGAGGAAAAAGCAAAATCTATCGCTGAAAACAGAGATGAAGTAAAAAAATATTCTTTCGATGAATTGAAGATTAAAGAAGGGGATTCCGTCGACTTCAGAAATGTTGATTCCGTTAAACATAACGTTGTGGCAGAAGACCTATTTAACTTTGTTCAGCCTCACGGAAGTAAAGATAAGCATAAATTTACAAAAAAAGGGTCTTACAATATCCGCTGTACAATTCATCCAAAAATGAAGATAAAGATCGTAGTCGATTAAATGAGAATAAGTACTTTTTTATTTCTTACAACATTAAGTGTTTCTGTAATAGCAAAAAATATTACAAAAACATCTGATGCTATAGTTATAAAAGTAAGTTTAGTCACTCGGGGCACGGAAATGGCTTTTGACAAAACGGTGATAGATGTTGATTTTGGAAAAAAAATCAAGCTGTCGTATAAAAATGATGCGGAAGCGGGTTCTGAAATTACGCACAATGTAGCGATTGTGAAGCTGGGGTACGAACAGAAATTGATTGAAAATCTAAAAGCGAATGACTACGACATTGAAAAAATTAATCCAGAATTTTTAGTTGCTAAGACAAAAGTTTTGGAACCTGGAGAAGAAGATACAATCATTTTCAAGCCAGATAAGCCAGGGGTCTATACCTACATTTGCCTGATGCCAGGACATGGCACCATGCTGGGCATGAAGGGCATATTGAATGTTAAATGAAAATAAATTTCAAAGGAGAGTCGCCATGAGGAAACATTTTTACGTGCAGTTTTTAACAGTTGTGCTTTTCACAAGCTCTAGCTTAGCGCTGGAAACGTCTGGAAAAATTTTACTAACTGCAGGAGTCAGTCAAATTGAGGGGGCTGCAGGTGGCGGACTAGCCCCTTGGGCGGTGATTGGCGGGCACGGAACTGAAGATGAATTCGGCGCTAGCGTTTTTCACACAAACGTCAATACGAAGGATTACACACTGGAAACTGCCGGTGCAATGATTGGTATTTATGACCAAATCGAACTGTCTTATGCAAAGCAAAGTTTTAATTCTCAGGCAGCCGTTTTAGGATTTGGATTACCCCAGAATTTTCGCTTCGTGCAAAATATTTTTGGCGTTAAAGTAAAGCTGTTTGGAGATGCCGTCTTAGAACAAGATAGTTTTATTCCGCAAGTTGCTGTTGGTGTTCAGTTCAAGCAAAACGAGCAAGGGGATATCGTTAAGTCTATTAAAGCTGCCGATCAGTCTGGCTATGACTATTACGTTTCAGCAACTAAAATAGTATTAAATCAAAGCTTGCTGTATACAGTGAATGTACGGGCAACGAAAGCAAACCAGCTGGGTATTTTAGGTTACGGCGGAGATAAAAATAATGATTATCAATTTAAGTTTGAAGGCTCATTGGCGTATCTACTGTGCCAGACTGTTGCTGTTGGTGTTGAGTACCGCCAAAAACCAGATAATTTAAAATTCGCAAAAGAAAATGACTGGAAAGATATATTTTTAGCCTGGTCACCGACTAAAAATATCTCACTGACTTTGGCTTATGCTGAGTTAGGGGAAATCGTTCTACAGCGAGATCAAAATGGTTTGTACAGTTCACTTCAAGTCGGATTTTAATCTAAGAAAAGGAAAACAGATGAAAAATTTATTATTTGTAGCAATAATTTTATTAGGCCAATTTGGTTTTGCAGCAGACACTTCAGAATTAATGACGGACTTTGGTGGGAAAAGCGGCCTTGTAAAAGTCGTCGATGATTTTATGATCAACTTATTAGCGGAGCCAAAAACAAAAGAATCGTTTATTAACACAGATCAAAAGCGAATAAAAGAAATGCTAGTAGAGCAGTTCTGCGACGTTTTAGGTGGGGGTTGCAAGTACACCGGGAAAACTATGGCCCAATCACACGCAGGATTAGACATTAAACGTGGCGAGTTCAATTCACTTGTAGAATCTTTACGTACAGCAATGAGCAAAAATAATGTGCCAATGCGTGCACAAAACAAATTATTGGCGCTGTTAGCGCCGATGCATCGTGATATTGTAGGAAAGTAGTAAAGCCTGAAAAACAGCAAGAGTACTATTCGATATTTCTTGAGGGGACTTGCTGATATGCGCTTGCTGAAGCAGCTGGTGATAACTTTTTCGATCATCTTAGTTGTTAACTTGGTTACTGGCGTTTATTTTACCAAAAAAATTAGTGATCTAAAAACACTTGTTGAAGTGATGTATGATAATTCGCTCATGGCAAGCACTTTTGCCATGAGCGCCAAGTACCGCTTTGAGCGTGCAGACTCGATGGTACGAACAGCATTTCTTTTTAGGGACCCTGAAAAATTTAAAGAACTAACGAAAGAAATTGAAAGTCAGTTAGAGCAGGGTGAAGAAGACCTAGCAGTTGTTCAAGAACGTGCAGTTGCCGAGAGTTCGAAAGAAATTGCTGAGAGTGTTCAGTCTAAAGTTAGCGAATACAGAGTGGTAGTTAATAGAACGCTCTCAGAAATTGAAACAAAAAATAAGAGCACAAGAGATTACAAATCCATGCAAATTGATGTTGAAAAGTATCTGGCAGAAAACGTCAGGAACCTCATTCAAAAAAAATTAACTGATCTTACAGATGATGCAGCAGAAACGGGATACACATTTCGACTGGATTCTGAGGCCAGGAATAAAGAGACCGTGCGGTTCTTTTACATCGGATCATTGGCGATTGTTTTAATTACTTTAATTTTAGCCTTCTTTTTGTCACGAACGATCGCTAAGCCTTTGGCAAGATACAGCAAAATATGCTTAGAAATTTCGAGCGGAAATTATAAAAAACGAGTTGCTGTCTACGGTGAGCAATCGGAAATCGCAGTTTTAGGCAAATCATTTAATCAGATGTTAGACCGTGTAGATGAAAAAGATCGTAGCATGAAGTCACTTTTGGATGGTCTGACGACTGCCGTCTTTTCCTTTAATAGCAAAGGTGAAATTTCACCAGAAAAATCAATCGCGTGTGCTCAGGTATTTGCTGGCCAAAAGCTCGATACAATTTTTAGCTTTTTTACTGCCAATAGCAATATTAACGAGAGTGGAACTCGAGAGGCGCTGGGACTGCTTTGGGATTCGAATTTGAAAATTGATTTTGATAGTTTAGTCACAGGAGTCTTTCCAGCGAGCATGACGTTACCATGTGGAGCGGCTCAGCCTGAAAAATTTATTTCCCTGAGGTATCGTAGAAATGTGAACAGTGAAGACCAGCTTGAGCAAGTTATTGTTTTGGCTGAAGATATTACCGAGTCTACAGTGGCACAAAAAAATTCTGTTTTGCAGGCCGAACGCGTTGACCGACTGACCAAGGCATCTCAGAGTGCAGAAAATTACATTGAATCAAAAAACAATTTTATTATATTTATTAAGCGGTCTAAAACTATTTTAGAAAAAGGCTTCAGCGCAATTACAGCGGCTGAGATGATCGAGTTAAAGCGTGAACTGCATTCTTTAAAAGGTGAGTTAGCGCTGATGGGTCACAAATCCTGTGCTAGCCAAGTGCACGATGTCGAAACGCGACTGGCAGATCCAGCAGACGTCAAAGCTGAAACTTTGGTGACATGCATTCAGAAAATTGAAAGTGAATTTGTTGATGAATCAAAGGACGTATTAGAAGTCTTGGGTTTGAACGAACAGTCGAAGATGGTGAAAGTTAGTGAAGAAAAAATTCAGGGAATCTTAAATTATGTAAAGGGTGAAACGTTATTTAGTTCAGAGCAAAAAAATAGTTTATTAAGTCGACTGACGGGACTGCTACAAAAACCGTTGCGGCATTTCTTCCAGAAATATGAAACTTACGTCAGAGAAACAGCCGGTGGTTTGGGTAAAACTGTTGAATTACAGTTCGATGCGAATAGTGATGAGGTGACTTACAATGAAGTGCAGCATTTGGATGCAGTTTTTGGTCACCTACTACGTAACAGCCTAGATCATGGAATAGAAGAGATGGAAATTAGAGAAGAATCTGGTAAAGCTTTAATCGGACTAATTAAGATTTCTGCAACACGTGACCTTACCCAGAAAAAATTGCGCATCGTAGTGAGTGATGACGGCCGTGGAATCGATCCTAAACGCCTCATTGCTAAAGCTGTGCAGAAAAATATTTGGACTGTAGAAAAAGGTGCGCAAGCAACTACGAAAGAAGCGCTCGATTTAATATTTCTTTCTGATTTTTCTTTGAAAGAAGTTGTTACTGAAACATCGGGGCGCGGAGTTGGCATGGATGCAGTTCGGTCAGAAGTTGAAAAATTAGGGGGAACTATTGATTTAAAGACAGAAATCAATAAGGGGACCCAGTTCGTCATTGTGCTTCCATCCTAAAAATAAAAGGGGCTATTTTGGAAGAAAATAAAAAAAGTAATCTTAAAAAATCTTTAGTAAAAAATTTATCACTGGGTTATTCGTTGCTGCGAACAGGTAATTTTGCATTGCAGGGTACGTTGCTTCCATGGATGGACTTTTTGGCAACGGGTAAAAAACGCAAGCTTCCAAAAAATTACACTGAGCATTTGAAACAAGCATTACCTAAAATTCAAAAATTATTAAAGCAGGATGCCGAAAATATATCTCAAGACTTTTATCCAGCTGACGTTCTGTTTCCAGAAAATCCCCTGCAGCACTCGCTTCGGTTACCACGAATTTTTAAAGATGCTTTCTCAGTGGCTAAGCGCCGCGATAAAAAACAAGCTCATGATTTTACTGCGGAAGCAGATGACTTTAAAAAGGATCTTCCGGAGTACTACACTCGGAACTTTCATTTTCAGACCAGTGGCTACCTAGGTGAAACGTCGGCGCAGTTGTATGATCACCAAGTTGAAATTCTTTTTTCAGGTGCAGCAGATGCCATGCGACGATTGATTATTCCGCAGATAAAAGTGCATTTGAATGGCTCTGATGGGGAAGGTCTTAAGTTCTTAGAAATTGGTAGTGGAACAGGACGCCTAACTAAATTTATCGCATTGGCTTTCCCAAAAGCACAAATCACCTGCGTTGACTTAAGCTCTTTTTATTTATCAGAAGCAAAAAAACATTTACAAAAGTTTAAGCGAATTGATTTCATTCAAGGAAAAGCCGAAGATTTGACTTTTAAAGACAAAAGCTATGACGTTGTGTACTCGTGCTTTTTGTTCCATGAATTGCCATTAAATATTCGTGAAGCTGTATTAAAAGAAAGTAAGCGTTTGCTGAAACCATTGGGTTTGTTTGGCCTAGTCGATTCATTGCAAAACAATGATGATGCTGATTTTCAATGGGCGCTTGAGCAGTTCCCGATGGATTTTCACGAGCCATTCTACAAAAATTATATACAGATTCCGATGGAAACTTTGTTGGAAAAAGCAGGTTTTAAAAATATTCAAAGTGAAATTGGATTCTTGTCAAAAGCTGTCAGTGGTGTGCAGGAGCGATAAAATAGTTTCTGCAGGAAAGTCGTAAATCATAGGAATTAGTATCCGTAATTCACTAATTTTAGAAAGTAGCTAGGTATTGGGGCTTGGACACGAATTCGATTTTTTGAATACGGGTGCGTAAAAACAATTGCAAAAGAGTGTAGATAAAGTTCTTTATGCTTTGATTCTTTTCCATATTTTACATCTCCGACAATAGGATTTCCGGCCTCAGCCAAATGAACGCGAATTTGGTTTTTCTTGCCTGTTAGCAAATTAATTTTGACGACGCTGAAATAGGCTGTTTCTTTGACCACAGTGTATTCGGTCTGTGCTAATTTACCTTTTTCTGGGTCTGTCGTAGATTGCACCACATAATCTTCGTCTTCGATCAGATGAGTTGATATCACGCCAGACTTTTGTTTCATTTTGCCGTGCACGATTGCATAATACGTTTTTACTGTGGCTTTCCAGTCCTCTTTTAAATACTTTTGAGCCTCTTCTGATTTGGCAAACATCAGTACCCCTGAGGTTGCTTGATCTAATCGGTGCACGACATATACACATTTCTGGGACCGTGG
>JAYUTU010000355.1:0-9870 GCA_043754975.1 Bdellovibrionales bacterium
CAAAGACTTGAAAAGATGGAAAATCAGATTGTATAATAAAACTATTCAAGTTCAATCTGAATACACCCAACCAGAACAAGAATTATTTTATAAAAAATATCCACTAATACCTCTTGAAAGATTAGAACTTCAAATTACTGATACACCTTTTTTAAATCAGTTTCTGAATGACCTTCTTGAAAAGGAAATTAATCTTGTTGAGGTCTTAAAAAAATGGAATACTACCAGAAAAATTAAGGTCATCAGTGAAGCCCTAATTGGTTCTGATTTTTCTGCTGAAAATTCATCAGAAATTTTCAAGCAGGAAAAAGAGTTCGGGGGCTTATGTAAAGCACCCAACCAGTCTATTTTAGATAACTTGAAAGACATCAACACTTGGATTGATAAAGACCCATTAGCCAAGCCAGTTGATATTATCAAGCAGGTCGTTTTTTGTATGGGATATAATGAGCAGGTGGCAGAAGAGGTCAAAAAGATATTTTTTAAGTTGTAGTCCCCAATTATGAGGACTTATCAAAAATATCAGGATTGATTTCATCAGAATTTTTAAATATCTGAATAACATTATCACCATCTTCGGGTTTAGAAAAGGAAGCAGACTTTTCATTATTTTTAACAATAATTTTACTTGTTTTAACTTGAGCCAATTTAACTAAAAACCATTGAGTTATAAAAAGTTTAATCAAAGATATGACTGAAATCATAATCGCAATATGCCAAGAGGTTTCAGATACTTTTTGAATGATAAATTCCCAATTCATAAATTTAAAACTCCTTTTTTAAGTTGGTTGTTTTTTCGTAGAAAAGCAAGAATACCAACATAAAAATTAGAAAATAAAAAATTTAGAGTAATTATTCAGAACAGAATGGAAAAGTTAATGCCAGTTTGAAAAATTGGAATGACTTTTTAAATGAAAGTATCAGATTAATTTTGCTATTTTCTATAGATAAAATTTATGAAGAGGATAAAAAGGAAAAGCAGGACTTCTCCTGCTTTAGATAAAATTACTCTTTGAAATTAACCAGCAAAAGGCATTTCAAAGCCTGTAATAATACAGCCATCAATGATGACAGTCATTCTGTATGGTGAATAATTAAGAGTTCCTTTTTGAATTTTAACATCCCAGACTTCAGAGCCACCCTCTGAATGGTCCATTTGAATTAATTCAGTAGAAGTTTTAACAGAGCCTTTCCCGTTGTTAATGGCAAATAAAGCAACTGCTCCTTTTACTGCTTCCTTTTGACAAAGAGTTGCTTTGGGTTCGCCCGCAAAAGCACTCATTGATAATATACTTACTAATACTAAAATTGTTTTTTTCATTGAAAAACTCCTTGTGTGTTAAACTTTTTTACATATACCAATTTGGGGCAGTCAAATACTGAACCATAACCAACATATGAGTTTATATTTCTTACTTTCAATATAAAGCAAGTAATGAGCCTGAATTTTACTTATTTTCGCCAGATACCAGTTTTAAGGCTTCAGTAGGTGGGGTTTGTCTATCGGGAAGTTTATAAGCAAATTTATTTTTGTAATGTCGCCAAGTTGTTTCAATGCTTGAGTGTCCAAGAAAAGTTGATATGTCTTCCAGTTGGTATTTTCGTTCAAGCATTAAATCAGTAAAGCCTTTTCTGGGTGAGTAGGCTTCAATGCCGTCAATTTTAAAAAGTCGTTTTAAAGTTTTATTAAGTGGTTTTTTAAATTCGCCACTTTCTATAATTTTCAATGCTTCAGTTTGTTCAGGTTCAAAAATTGGGATAATTTTCCATCTTTTATTTTCAGGTAGGTTGATGAGTTTATTTTGATACACAAATAGAACATTTATTTTGTTAGTTTTATCAAACTCTATTTTATAGAATTTTTCTTTAGTCTTTTTGTCTTTAATTTTTTTAAGGTTTTCAATTTCAGATGGTCTTAAGCCAAAGAACAGACCAACAAAAAGCCAGTTCCAATGTTCAGTTAGTTTTTCGGTTTCAAAAGTGGTTTTTAAATTTTTAAGGTCAATCCAATTTAGTGGTGTAGCAGGTCTTCTAATGTCAGTTTTGTTTTCTCTTGCTTCGGCAATTTTATTAAATCGTATTCCAATTTTAGGGATAGGTTCAAAAAAATTACCTCGTTTTCTGGCACAGAAAGAACCCCATTTATTTAAAATTTTTGAAATTCGTTTGATATAGTCAGCAGACCAACATTTTTGTTCGTAGTATTTGAAAATATCAAATCGTTTATCATAAAATTCGGTGTAATCTATTTTATTTTTACCTAAAAGTTTTTTAGCAGAAGTCCAATGTTGTAGAATGGTATCAAGTCGTTCTTCATTGTCTTTATACTCTTTTTCAAGTTCTTCCTGAAAAGCACTCACTAATTTTTCGGGAAGACTTTTATCATTCAGATAAGATTTATCCTGAATGTCCATTGTGAATTGGATTTCTTTTCTTTTTTTGATTTTAGTTTCTTGATTGTAGGTTTTTGCTTGTTCGTCGGCTTGTTCAAAAGTCATAGTTTCAGTTAAGCCATAGGTCGGATAATTTCTTGTATCTAATTTTTTAGTGCTTCGGTGAGGTGTCCAATATTCTAAAACAACACCAAAGCCAATTTTAGTTTTGTAAGCAAAAATTCCCATCTGAATATCCTTTCGGTTGAAAGGGTATAAATCTCAATTGGGAAACAAGACTTAGGTCTTAAAATCAACCCCAAAACCCCTATGGATATTGGGGTTAAAAGTCATAAGTCATTGATTTTATTGAAGTATTGGTGCCCAGTGAGGGAGTCGAACCCCCATGCCTTGCGGCGCTAGGTTCTAAGCCTAGTGTGTCTGCCAATTCCACCAACTGGGCACTTTAAAGAAAAAAGTGCGGGCAAAAAATCTGGCTATTTGCCAGAGTGAATCTCAAGAGCGGGTAGTCGCGGCTACCAATTACTTCTCGGCGATAAGTTTTTTATACTCTGGTGAACGCATTAAATTGGCAAGTTCTTTTTCAGAATCCATTTCGATACGTACTAACCATCCTTCGTTATTTGGGTCGTCATTTAGCGAGGATGGATCATCAATCAATGCCGAGTTGATTTCGATAACCGTGCCAGAAACGGGTGCGTACAAATCAGAAACGGCCTTAACAGATTCCACCACTCCGAACGTTTGATTCTGTGTAATTTTTTGACCTTCTTCTGGAAGGTCCACGTACACAACTTCGCCTAATTGATCTTGTGCAAATTCAGTAATACCAACGGTCACGATATTTTCGTCGACCTGAGCCCACTCGTGGTCTTTCGTGTAATAAAAATCTTCTGGTATATGAAATGCCATTTAGGACTCCTTCAAGTAAGCGCGCTTACTTCATAACAAACGGTGTTTTAACTACGCAAGCTTTAACTAACTTTCCGCGGATATCCACGAAAAATTCCGAGTTCTCGCCTGATTTTGAGGTCTCAACATAAGCGATTCCGATCGGTTCATCAAGAGTTGGTGAGTGTGTTCCACTGGTGACCCAGCCTATTTTTTGACCATCTGCAGTTTTGATCTCGTAACCCTGCCTTGGAATACCGCGATCTTTCATTTTAAAGCCAATTAGCTTTTTCTTTAAGCCATTTTCTTTCACTGAAACAATGAGAGTTTTGCTCATAAAATCTTTTGCGGCGGGTTTTATGGCCCACCCCAATCCGGCCTCATAGGGGTTGGTTGTGTCGTCGATTTCGTGGCCGTAAAGTGAATATTTCATTTCTGTGCGCAGCGAATCGCGTGCACCTAACCCGATTGGAGTTGCGCCGATTGGGTTTGCTAAAAGCGCATTCCACAATGTGCTGGTGCCAGCAGATTCAATGAAAACTTCGCACCCTTTTTCGCCAGTGTAACCCGTGGTTGCGATCATGATTTTGAAACCTTTGAATGCAGAAACCTTTATTTCATTGCGATTCATAGCACTTACTTTTTCAGAAAATACAGAATCACAAAGTTGAATGGCATGAGGTCCTTGAACTGCGATTTGACCCCAGCTTGAGGATTCATTGACAATATCAGCGCCCTTATTATGCTTCGTCATCCACGCAAAATCTTTCGTGACGTTGGAAGCATTTACGCACACCAAGTAGTCCGCATTTTTTTCTAAACAGTAGACGAAAATATCATCGACCAAGCCACCCTTATCATTCGGTAGCAAGCCGTACTGAGCTTGACCTTTTTCTAGTTTCGAAACATCGTTTGTCGTTAACCACTGTAGTGATTCAACGGCCTTCGGACCCTTGACGCGAATTTCTCCCATATGGGAGACATCGAACAATCCAACATGAGTTCTGGTTGCAAAATGTTCTTCTTTCAAGCCTTGGTACTGCACGGGCATAACCCATCCAGCAAAATCGACCATGCGCGCGCCTAGTTTCACGTGATCATCATACAAAGGAGTTTTTTGAGAATTTGACATGGGTGAAGAGTTATCATTTCTTACGGCAAAGCGGCAAGCTCTATGGCTGGCGTTAGGAGAATTACTTAATCAAAAGCTGCACATCCTGCTGAGTGCGAATTTCATTCGACTTGGCAGTTGCGGCCTCGGGAACTGTGATGAGTTCTCCGCGATCTAGGGTTTGTGGATCAATTTCTTTATGCATCCACGTCAAAAATTCGCGTGCAGGGCCTCGGCACATCAGTTGCCGAGTTTTTCCATTTTCTTTGAGTGAATCACCTGTCAGTCGCGCAACACCCCGCAAGTTCTTGGTGGGCTTTGTTTTTCGAGCTAAAATATAACTCGTCGTCACCGTTTTATTTCGCATTGGAAGATTTTCTTCAAGCAGACTGAACCAATCAGGTGCCTGGACATGAAAACGGTCATGACACCAATCATTTTTTGACTCAGTTAACAAGGGACACGCACTCTGGTGAGTGCAGGGTGCCCAGATCGAATAACCCTTTTCAATTAAAGTATTTCTTAGATTCAAAAGTTTTCGGCCATCGTCATTTGTTGCAGGCTCAAGTATCATGAGGCCTTCATACTTATCCCACAGGGGTGGAAGCGCTATCATTTCCGTCAAAGAATACGAAAACATCAGCAGCGATTTTTCGGGCGTGCAGTTTAATTCTTTTAAATTTAAAATTGTGCTAATTTCTGGCCTGATTAGCCGCGTGTGCAAATCAGTAAATTTATTTACTGCAGTCGATGATTTTTCAATAAGAATTTGGTTCTTTAATTGATCTTTGAGTGCTGCAGCAGCTGCGTAGCTGGCAGTTCCTGGGCCTGCGCCCCAGTCTACAGTTGTTTGAAAATCTGTAAAAAAGCCAACGTGCTGTCCACGGTTTATAACACCACAGGCACGGATATAATTAAGCGGTAAGAAATAATTACGGTAGGCATTCTGACAGTAGGTCTCAGTCCATGGCGTCTGCCCGGAGGGATTCTGAATAAAATAATCAGACAAACGTAAAACGTCGGTTGCAAGCTGACTAATTGATGATGGCTCAAGTTCAGAAAACATAAGCTACACCTTTATCTTTAAGTTTTGCATCGCTTGAGTTTCTTTGCCAACACTGAAGTTTTCCGGTACGTGCACAACAACATTTGGTCCTCGAGGAGCCCATCGCCGTGGATGGTGAACTTTTACGGGTGAATAAATTCCATGAATAGTGGCGCCCACACTGGCCGCAAGATGTGCTACACCTGTTGACGGTGCGACAACATATTCCGCTGCAGATAAAAGCTGAACAAGTTCTATCAGATTTAACTGATTCTGTAACCAGTGGACCGCTGAATTATTAAAAAATACTTTTTTGATTTCTGTTAAATAGGGATCGTCACTTGAAGTACCCGTGATACATACTACTTTGTGCTGCAGAATTTTTTCATTGATAAAGTCGATGTACTGCTCTTGTGACCAATTCAGTGCTGAACCCATCATTCCTGGGTGTATAACAATAAAGTTTTTTTCCGTAAGCTTGAATTTCTGTAAGACTGAAGTTCCGTCAGGTTTAGCAATTTCAAAAAAATGAAAGCGTCTATCGTCTTTAAGCGCAAATGTTTTTAAAACGATATCTTTGTTGTAATCAAATTCGTGCTGAAGTGACTGTGACCGTTTTTGGCGAACCCCTTCGGTTAAAAACAAAAAACTATGCCACTGACTGTACACGCCGCTTCGCTGTGGAACCTGGGCTTTAAATAATTCGAAATTAACCCACCAGGGCCCTTGAAAACTGATCGCGACATCCGGATTGAGTTCATTAATTAGATGACGTAATTTTATAGCTGACTGCTTTGGATTTGCTTTATCAAGCTCAAGATATTTTCGTTTCTTTGTGCCCAGATCGACAACTGCCCCTAGGCCCTTTTGAACGATCCACGTGATATCAAATTTGGATTCATCTAAGATTTGATCTACTGGTAGCGTGCAGATTAAATCCCCAATTTTATCTAAGCGAATAAGAAAAACTTTTTTTTTGCTCACGGCCTACTTGTAATCGTCCAGCGGTGGACATGAACAGACAATATTTTTGTCACCGTAGGCATTATCCACGCGGCTTACTGGTGGCCAGTATTTATTGGCCTGCACCCACTTCAACGGGTACGCAGCTTTTTCACGCGAATAATTTTGTTTCCATTCGGTTGCAAGTAGAACTTCGGCCGTGTGTGGAGCATTTCGAACAACATCAGGAATTGTGTCTGCTTCTTTACGAATTTCGATCATGGCTTCACAAAAACGGTCTAGCTCTTTTTTGCTTTCTGATTCCGTCGGTTCGATCATCAATGTTCCGGCAACTGGCCAGGACATAGTTGGCGCGTGGAAACCATAATCCATTAAACGTTTAGCGATGTCTGTTACGTCAATGTTATGAGATTTTTTTAACGGTCGAATATCAATAATACATTCGTGAGCGACAAGGCCTTCTTTGCCTTTGTAAACAACGGGATAAAATGGCTCCAATTTTTTAGCCATGTAATTCGCATTCAAAATACTAACTGTTGAAGCCTCTCGTAGTCCCGCATCACCCATCATGGTGATGTACGACCAACTGATTGGTAAAATACTTGCGCTGCCCCAGGGAGCCGATGTGGTACTAGAAACTCCAGAAGCAGGCCCAGATTCTTTAACTAAACTTTGCTTAGGTAAATACGGCGCCAAATGAGCTGCGACACCAATCGGACCAACACCAGGCCCTCCGCCGCCATGCGGAATTGAAAATGTTTTGTGTAAATTCATGTGGGAAACATCGGGACCAAATTTCCCAGGCCGGGCAACTCCTACTAGCGCATTTAAATTAGCGCCGTCCATGTAAACTTGGCCACCATGTTTATGAACGATCTCACAAATCTCACTGATTGCTTCTTCAAAAACACCGTGTGTTGACGGATAGGTAATCATCAAGGCAGCAAGTTTGTCTTTGTGCAGTTCTGCTTTTGTTTTTAAATCGGCAACATCTACATTGCCATTGGCGTCGCAAGCAACAACAACAACTTGAAACCCAACCATCACCGCTGAAGCCGGATTTGTTCCGTGCGCTGATGATGGGATCAAACAAATATTTCGGTGGGCCTGCTGTTTTTGTTTAAAGAATTCGCGAATCACGAGTAGCCCAGCATACTCGCCTTGCGCGCCAGAGTTTGGTTGCAGTGAAACAGCTGCAAATCCTGTTATAGCACATAATTTAGCTTCTAGATCTTTGATCAAATGCAAGTATCCTTGCGCTTGGTTGAGCGGGGCAAACGGATGCAGCTTGTTGACCTCGGGCCAAGATACTGGCATCAGTTCAGTTGCTGCATTTAATTTCATAGTGCAAGACCCCAGCGGAATCATTGACATCGTTAATGTGACATCTTTATTTTGCAACTGATAAATATAGCGCATTAATTCGGTTTCCGAGTGATAAGAATTAAAAACCGGGTGCGATAAAATTTCAGTTTTCCGCACAAGCTCAGCAGGTAGAGTTGCTGTGACGGCTGCATCGAGCTCGCTAGCAGTAAAACCAACAGGTTTGCCTAAGTTAAAAATTTTGAAAAGATCATCAACAGTTTTTAAATCTGAGATTTCGTTTAGTGAAAAACCCACACTATCAGAAAAATACCGTAAGTTTATCTCTAACTTTTCAGACTCGATTTTTAAATCGGCTGACTTATTTGTAGAAATTTGTAGAGTGTCAAAAAAGTTTTTCGTTAAGACTGTATACCCTAATTTTTCCAGTCCCACTTTTGCAATTTGAGTTAATCGATGCACGCGGTTTGCGATTTTTTTCAGACCTTTTGGTCCATGATAAATCGCATACATGACAGCCATATTGGCGAGCAGCACTTGCGCTGTGCAAATATTCGAAGTCGCTTTGTCGCGGCGAATGTGCTGCTCGCGTGTTTGTAATGTTAAGCGAAGTGCCTTTTTCCCTTGGCTATCGACGGACACACCAACTAAACGTCCTGGCAGTGAACGCTTAAACGCATCTTTAGTCGCTAAATAAGCTGCGTGTGGGCCTCCAAATCCCAATGGCACACCAAAACGCTGCGTATTCCCCACAACCATATCAGCACCCCAGTCTCCGGGCGGAGAGATTAAAGTCAGCGCGAGCAAATCAACGGAAGCAATGACAAGAGCTCCGTGATCGTGAAGTTTATCAGTGATGTTTTTATAGTTTTCAATTTTGCCAGTCGTTGTTGGGTACTGGAAAAATGCGGCAAAAATTTCCTTTTTAAAATCGTAGGTCATTGGATCTTGGATAATTAGTTCTAATCCCAGAGGTTCAGCTCGCGTTTGTAAAACTTCGATAACATGAGGATGCATATCCGGATGCACTAAAAATGCATGCACATCATTTTTTTTCGAGGCCCCCAAGGCCATCGACATGGCCTCAGCTGCGGCAGTGCCTTCATCTAACAAAGATGCATTCGAAATTTCCATGCCTGTTAAATCACAAATCATCGTCTGAAAATTTAATAAGCTCTCAAGACGACCTTGAGAAATTTCTGGTTGGTAGGGGGTATAGGCTGTGTACCAAACAGGGTTTTCAAAAACATTCCGCGCAATCACAGATGGTGTCATCGTATCGTGGTAGCCCATGCCAATGAGCGATTGGAAAATTTTATTTTTAGACATAATTGTTTTTAGTTGTCGTAAAATATCGTATTCCGAAACGCCATCACCGACAGCCATTTTTTCTTTGGTGATAATGGCCTTCGGTACAACTTTGGCCATCATTTCATCGACATGTGTGAATCCCAAAGTCTTTAACATTTCTGATTTCTCTATTTCTGAGGGACCAATATGCCGACGTTGAAATTCCGAGTGAGTTGAAAGTAAAGAATTGGTCGATTGAGAAGATGTGCTGACTTTTACGGGCGAAGATGTTCCCGGAGACGATTGCGTTTGCATAGTGGACTCCAAATATAAAGTGTTAAGCTAAGCTAACATAAGGGCGTTTAAATGAGGAGATCCGAAAAAATGACAAATGGCTTCACTCAACAGTAAGGCTTTAGTTGGCTTAGGTGAGAAAAAAACAGGCAGGCAGCTGTTGGATAACAAGAAATTTCGAGAAAAATAAGTCTCTGCTGCCGATTTAAAGAAAAATCGGCAGTTTTACAGGAAAAATTACTTACGGGTTGCTTTTTTACGAGCTGTTTTCTTCCGAGCAGTTGTCGTTTTTACTGTGGTTTTCTTAGCGCCAGCTTTCGTTTTTAGAATTTTTTCGAACTCATTTTTTCGGACTAAAGCTTTTTTCTTATAATCTTGTAGGCTTTTTTGGACCTGAGTTTTTGACTGTCGCAATTTAACGATAACTTTATTCATTTCTTTTTCAAGATCGCCTTCCGTCTGCGTCACTTTTTTCATGATCTCTTTATACTTTTTAATAGCATCGTCTTTCGATAATGACTTAACACGTTTTTGTAGATCTTCAGAAATTGTCTGAATGT
>JAYUTU010000356.1:0-4267 GCA_043754975.1 Bdellovibrionales bacterium
GACCTCATCATGCAGGTCTAGGTGACCTACCTACTTCTCTAATAAAAACTGACCCACATTAATACGCCCCGCACGAAAGGCGCCTTCACAATACGACAAGTACAAATTCCACAGGCGAATAAATTTCTCATCGAAGCCTAACTGCAAGACCTGCGGGTGTGCCTTTTGAAAATTTTCACGCCAGACCTTTAACGTTTCTGCGTACGATAATCCAAATTCATAGACATTTGACAAATTCATTCCACTTTTCTTACCCTGCGCCAGAAATGCCGCATTTGTTAAAAGCATTCCGCCAGGGAAAACATACTGCTGAATAAAGTCAGTGCTTCTTCGGTATGAATAAAACAGGTCTTCACGAATCGTTATCCCCTGAATCAAAACTGCGCCCTTGCTTTTTAACGACGTGCCAATTTTGTCAAAAAAAGTTCCCCAATACTTTTCACCAACGGCCTCAATCATTTCAATAGAAACTATTTTATCAAATTTTCCCTGGATATCGCGGTAATCTTGCTGCACTAAATTAATGTGCGAATCCATTTTTTGCTGAGTAATCCGCAATTGATTATGCCGTGCCTGTTCGGGCGAATTCATGACGGCTGTCACTTTGCAACCAGTGCGCTCTACGGCTCTGCTGAAAAACCCACCCCAACCACATCCAATTTCTAATAAATGATCACTGGATTTTAAATTTAAGGAATCGATGATACGATCGTATTTTTTCATTTGCGCCTGAAACAGGGGCTCATTCGGAGAGTCAAAAATAGCGGACGAATACGTCATGGATGGATCCAGCCACAAGCGGTAAAAATCATTACCTAAATCATAATGGGCCATAATATTTTTCTTGGCGCCTTCGCGGGTATTCCCATTAAGTAAATGACGTAATTTTGCAGCCACAGTGCCGTACCACGTGCCGTGCAGAGCCTGCGCTAAATCCTGATCATTACGACAGGCCCATTCCACGAGTGCGGCGACATTATCAACCACCAACAAATCATCAATGATGGCTTTAGCTAATCCCAAATCACCTTTATCAAAAAGCATATCCACAGCGGCCCAGTCTTTTACCTGAACATGGATCGTGGGCTCACCGTGACCGAAACTATTTTTGGCCTCATTGGGAGCGGTCAAAATAATTGTGCCGTGCTTTGCTTTACGCAGAATTTGCATAAACATTCGAGTGCGCATGGATGGACCATTCATTAGGATACCTTCTTTTCTGGAAGCTGCGGTTTAGGATAAAATTTCGATTTTCTTAAAAATAATTTAAAAGCTTGATAATGAATTCGCAAAATAACCAGTGGAGTCATCCAGCCATAACGGCCAAAAACTGAGACCAGTGAGTGGCTCTCGAGAGCTGACAATTCACCACTGACCCAAGTTGCTAAGCGCAATTGTTTTTCTGCCGAGAAATAATTAATATCGATCCGACTGTTTTTTTCATCAACCTGAAAGCGAAATTCATAGTACCCGTCCACTGGAAAAAACGGTGACACATGAAAAACTTTTTCTGCCCGGTACCACTCTGATTTACTAACGCCGCCAGTTGGCTGAACCCAGTAAAAATGTTTTTCCCCAAACGTGTTACAGACTTCAACGAGCACGGCTTCTAGCTGAGTACCTCGCCGGCAGAGCCAAAAAGTCACAGGATTAAAAACAAAACCCAGCATCCGCGGTAACGTTTGAAGCCAAACTTGGTCTGCCTCATACTGACATTGCTCTTTTAAAAATTCTTTTATATTTTTATTAAATCCACCCGGCTTTGCGACTAAAAAATCCTGCGCATTCAATGAGAGTAAGTTTTTAAATTTACGTTTGAGCGTGTTTTGCAGTTCAGGCTCAAGATCACAGCGAAAATGGACAAAAAATGTTGGGTAATTAAATGAATTTTCAGCTCCTTCACGACGCGAATGGAAGACATGGCCACGCCCTAGTGAAATCATTTGGCACCCTGCGAATTCCATGGGGGATAAATACCCAAATACTCAGCTACTTTTACAGCACTGAGTAGACCATCTTCATGAAATCCATAGCGTGACCAGGCGCCGGCAAAGTACACTCCACCGTTTCCCTGAATCATCGGCAAATTATTTTGTGCACGAATCGCTAAGTGATCAAACTGCGGATGCGAATAATTAAATTCTTGTAAGGTATTTTGCAAAACACTAGTGGTGTTTAATGTCACAAAATAATTAACTTGAGTTTGTAATGGCTGTAGCAAATTTAAATAATAACTTAACGAAACTTTGCGCTGTTGTTTTTGGGTCAATGTTCCGTTGACGTTCCATGCGGCCCAACAGCGTTTGTTTTTAGGCATCACCGCCACATCTTTGTGTAAGACTGTACGGTTCGGTTCGTAACCAATTGAAGACAGCACCTGGTGTTCCATTTCAGACTTGTTTAATAAAATAGTATTTGTGATTGGTGTGTGAGTCGCTAACACCACCTTATCAAAATCAGCAGAGCCCTGAGCTGTGCGGACGATAATTTTGTTAGTCAAGCGTTCGACAGAAAGCACTGCTGAATTTAAATGAACATGCGCTAAGGCGCGCGCCACTTTGTTAACATAATTGATCGATCCATTCTTAACAGTGCGCCATACAGGTCGATTATTAACTTGTAACAACTTATGATTGATGAAGAACTGCAGAAATGTTTCTGCAGGAAACTGCAACATTTTTGATTCCGGAGTGGACCAAATGGCAGCCCCTATGGGAATTAAATAATCCTGCTTAAAGTTATTTGAATAGCCCCGCGCTTTTAGCAGATCATTTAAAGACCAAGAATTTTCCCTTGCTGCTCGGACATTTTCTTCAGCTTCTTTTCCGAAGCGTAAAATCTCCAACAACATTCTATGGAAACTAAAATTAAACAAATTGGTCCGCTGTCCAAAAACTCCATTTAAATTGGTACCATTCCATTCTAAATTTTTATCTTGCACTTGGACCGACAAGGACATGTTTGAATCCACGGTTTCCACTTCGAGAGCGGAAAAAAATGCACATAGATTCGGATACGTCAGTTCGTTATACACCAAAAAACCAGTATCCATAGCAACCGTTGGCCCCGGCGCACCCGCAGAGTCAGACTCCGTGACCGATACCGTGTTGGCATGCCCGCCAAGGCGGCTGTCGGCTTCAAACAGGTGAACCTCGTGCTGTTTTGCTAGCAACCAGGCTGCGCCTAATCCAGAAATGCCTGCTCCAACGACCGCGATTTTCATACATTCCTTTGCATATTCATGTCAGTTCTAATGACATTAAATCACTCTTCGATATAAAAATATATAAGTATCAAAACCGTGCCCCGAAATGGCACACCGTTTCTAAAAATTAACTGCAAAGAATATATTTCTATTGAAGCTCATAGGATAGTGGAAAGCAAATCGTAAAGCGCGTGCCCTTGCCAACTTCAGTATCAGTTTTAAATTGCCCCTGTATTTTCTGAATCGACACAGCGACAAAGTCCATTCCGATTCCACGTCCATTATCTTCAAGAGTGATGAAAAAAAATAATTGCCGCAGATTGACCGAATGACTTAGCGGCCAATGCAGCGAACGCCAACATTACCAGCTAAGTAGGTCGTATTTTGGCGCGAGTTACTTGCGAAATATCCTAAGTAAGAATCGAATAACCAGGCGTTGGCGCGATCTGTCGATAACACAGTTGCCGTCCATTCATAGGTTGATGTTGCTGCTAAAATATTGGTTCCTGCATCTGGTAATACATAGCGCAGACCATTAGCATTGGCTTGTTCGAAATCTGCCTTAGTAGGTAATCGCCATGCAACAGCTGGAGTTGATGTTTTTCCTAAATTTCCTTTACCATTTGCTGAGTTCGTGATTGCTGCATCTGTATTTGTAAAGTTAACGTTATTATCTTCAAAGCAAGCGCTGATCGCTTGGCCAGCAGTGGCTTGATTGGCAACATTATTACAAAAATTACTAACGTCTGTGTCCGTTGCAGGATTTCCCGCAATCGCATTATTTCCAGTAGCCTTACACCAATTAATGGCTTCTGAAACTTTAGAACTCCAGAGTAATTGCGTGCTCTCGTCACGCCAGACTTCAGCGCAGGCTCGATTTGGAGCTGTTGAAGTGCAATTACCTACGCGAGTTACAATTTTCCAGGTCGATTGACCACTGTTACCAAAGGTCGTGGCAGTCCAGGTGGAACCTGCAGCTAAAGTTCCTGCACAATTTGCGATTCTTTGTTCTATAGTTCCTGAAGATCCACAGGTTAAACCTGGCCAGCTCACGCGGTTGAC
>JAYUTU010000357.1:0-9823 GCA_043754975.1 Bdellovibrionales bacterium
ACGCGCTTTTGTCGCGTCAATTAATACTGAAGCAAATTGTTCGCTAGTTTGGTTAGGTATACTTTTCAGACTAGCTCCAAGCAATTCCTGCTCGGGAACTCCGTCGCCATTGGCGTCAATCAACAGGCTGACATCACATGAATTCCACGTTGTCATGGGCTTAAAAGTTTTTATTGCAACTTGTAAGACATCTTCTTTTTCACCTTTGTCATTTTCTTTAGTAATAATTCTGTAGCCTGCCGATTGCAAATCACACTCTGCAGTCAAGTAACTTTCAGCGCGGGGCTTACGCTCATCGGTGCCAATTAAATTAAATAATAAAACATCCCCGCTATTTTGATTCGCGCTATTTATTTCTAAAGTCACTGCAGCACCAACAGAGTCACGTACTGATTCTGAATGCACCGTTAAGCTGGCTCCGGCCACGGCCGAAAGCTTGTGAGCAATAGCCAACACTGGCACGCGGTAGATCTCTACTCCGCCGTGCATAAATTTAACGAATCCATCCATTTCACGAATGGATTCATCTTTCATTTTTGTCGCATCTAAAATAAATGTCAGTGGCAACTGAGTCGTCGCGTTGGCAGTTAAAACGATGGAACTTGCAGAACTCATCGAAAGGAATTCGTTACCTTCAAACACTACTGCCAAGGTCATGGCTTCAGCAGATACATTTTTAATATTCAATGACCGACGCAAGATTTTTTTACTTTCCACTGCAGTTTCACCAAATGAAATCGATGGCTCAAGAGCTACGACCTTCGACAAAGCGGCGCTTCCAGCCTGCACGCGACCTGCACCCTGCAGGGAAACGGCGTAGCGCTTGCCTTGAACACCAATTGAGGTTGAGGTGCCCATGACAATATTTTTTAATTCTTCAGCGGTCAGTTTTGGCTGCGCCTGTTTTACTAAGGCCACAACGCCTGCCATGTGCGGTGCTGCCATCGATGTTCCAGACAATTGAACAACTTTCTGACCGCCACCCATTTTTGCAGAGATCACATTGTTTCCCGGCGCTGAAATCTCGGGCTTAATTAATCCGTCAACAGAGCGCGGACCTTTTGAAGAAAAACCAGTAAGTGTGTCAATGAGCTCTGGCTTTTCAATTTTTTCGGCGCTTTGAAATTCAATTGTAACCTCGACTGATTTTTGTGCCTCTTTCACTTTATTCGCAGCATCAAGAGTGATCATGATTGCGGGAATTTCAAAGGGATCAGTTGTTCCCATAGCAAGTGGAGTTCCCACTTTGTTATTTCCAACCACGACACCAACGGCTCCGGCAGCAGCAGCACGCTTAATTTTATCATTAAAAGCCACAGCTCCGCGGTCAATAAAGGCAATGTGTCCTTTGACGGCTGCTGCAAGTTCTGCAGATAAATCTTCAGCGGCTAATCCTATGTAAACTAATTTTCCAGTTACATTTCCAGCATCTGCAATTTTTTTTGTTGTCGCAGCTTCGATGGCCTCAACAATTAATGGCACTGAACCTAGTAAAATTTTTGACGAGTTGAATTTCCAATTTTGATCTCCGTTATCAACAGAAGCTGCAACAGAAAGTGCTTCGGTTGAAGTTCCCGGCGACCCCACGATGTAATCTTGCGGGCCTGAGTTTCCACCAGAGGCCACGACGACGACTCCACCGTTCACAATATTTTTCACAGCTTCCGCATAAAGAATGTGGGGATTACCGTAGCCGCTGCCTAATGATAAATTGATAACATCTAACTTATCACTAGGATCCCCATCGGCATTGGGATCGGCAGAATATTCTAAAGCAGCGATAACAACAGAATCACTTGTTGAACCATCTGCACCAAAAACTTTTATGGCATGCAGTGAAGCGTCCGGAGCCATACCGTTATAAGACACAATACCGTCACCAAAGCCCGCAATTGTTCCAGCGACATGAGTTCCATGTCCGCCTTCGTCCATAGGGTTCATATCTGGCTTCGGAATGTGCTTCGAGAAATCTGCAGATCCCGAGTCAAAAACAGTACCGACTAAATCAATGCCGCCAACGACTTTACTATTTGGATAACCAGTGGCCGTGCCAGATGGATCTACTGCTTTAAACGCCTCTTCGGTTCCAAGTCCTAGAAACATTGAGTGCGTGTAATCAATTCCGGTGTCGATCACGCCAACGTGAACACCAAGACCGGTAATGCCCTGCTTATTTAAGGCCTCTGCGCCAATAAACTTTGCAGAATTTCTTTCCGTTAGACCAGGAGTTGCTACCACAGAATTTGAATTTTCCATAATTGTTGCACGAGCAAAATTGCCGGAGTTTTCTGTGTAAGCAACTTGTCCGAGACCCTTAATGCGGTCTTGAAACTCATTCGGCGCTAAAATAGCAACTGCATTTAAAACCATTTTGTAGTGGTAAATAACTTGTATTTCAGAAGATAAACTTTTTAGTGCCGCAATTACTTCGTCCTGTTCGGCAGTGATTTGCTTCAGCAACTCGGCATCAGCAGTCGGCTTGCCATCTACTTTTTTTACTGATTGCAGCAGGGACGGGCTTTTCAATTTTAATACGGCGATAAACTGCTTTGAGTTTTGCGGCCGAGTGCTGATGATATTTTGTGAATCAATCAGAAGAGGGTTTATTGAATTTGGATTTGAACTTTTTGTGCAACTCGTGATGATTGCGACAATCAAAAATGCTGTAAACGCCTTTGTAGGTGCCGCTGTTAGCGTCTTAACTAGATTCATGTGTTCCCCCCGAAACTTAAATTTTTAAACTGCGCAAGTTATAAGCTTTTTAACTTCAAAAATCGATACAAAAAGGTCAATGTGCTACCAGACTCAATCAGTACGAAGCTTACATACAAAAGACGGACCAGGATGAAAAGATTTCATTTTAAAATTAGAAAATACTGTGATTCGATAGTCTAACCCGAAACATTAACAACAGGAGATACACCTAATGAATGCAATTTCTTTATTTACCGCGACTCTGTTAGCAGCAACGCTTACTTTTGCTGCTGGCAAGGCTGACAAGAAGGCTCCAGCTGGAGCAGTTACTAAGCACGACGTCATGGGAACATTAAAGTGGACTGGCTACGGCGTCGGCAAAAGTCACGCAGGCGATCTACAAATTAAAAACGGTCAAATTGAAATGAAGGGCACCGAACTAGTTGGCGGTATGTTCGTCATCGATATGGCCACTTTGAAAACTCCAGATTCTGAAAAATTACAGGGTCACTTACAATCACCTGATTTTTTTGACGTCGCTAAATTTCCTGAGTCAACATTCAAGATCACTAAAGCAGAGGCAATCAAAGGCGCAGCAGCTGGAACACCAACTCACAAAATCTGGGGCGACCTCACAATCAAAGGAAAAATGAATCCAATTGAATTAATGGCCACAGTCACTGAAGCTGGTGGAAAAATGACAGCTGTTGGAACAACAGAAATCAAAGACCGCACAAAATTTGACATCGTCTACAACTCAGCAAAATTCAAAACAGTATCTGCTTTGGGCGACAAACTGATCCAAGACAACATCAAAATCGAACTCAACGTAGCCACCAAGTAATCCAAAAAGGTACCTGCTCACTTTTCGTAAGGCGCCGCATTACGAAAAGTGAGCAGGTACCTTTTTGTCTAAAAAAGAAGGGAACCATTTGGTTCCCTTCTTTTTTAGACGTAGTCGCCTTTTTTGATTTTTTCTAGGATGATTTTTTCAGTTTTGATTGGATCGCGCGGATCTACCGAGAAATAACTCTGCTGCTCGCAACGAATCTTTTCTTTGATTAACCAACGTAAAATGTCAGACAGGTTCTTATTCTTTTTATCGCGGAAGAAGGGATCATTTTCTAATGCATCTTTGGCTTTTTTCAATGCCCTGGCTTCTTGCGGATCTGATTCTTTCACATTGTAGTGCGGAAGATCATACTTCTTTACGTCTCCTGGTAGCACGCCCAGAAAGCGCACGTTAGGTGCCGAAAAATCTCCGTTACGAATTAATGAAGCTGCGGATCCCGCCTTCAGTGTGCGAAAGATATTTTGCATCGTGTACGCATCCAAATCGCCAAAAAAATACATCGGCACATCAAGTTGGTCTTCGATCAGTTTACACCAACCACGCACTCCATTTGATGGCACGCCTTGAGCGCCCATCAAAATACAGTTATTTCGTTTTGTAAAACCCATGGCCTGCAAAGTGCCCGCGGTTCCCTCTGATTCAACAACCAGACAAAAATCAATTTTCTTTTTAGCTTTAAGTTTTAAGGATTGGGGTTTATTTTTGGGCTGAAATGGTGATGTTCCTAATGTTGATAAATCAACATTAGCCTTGGTACCATCCGGCAAAGTTTCCGTAACTAATAATTGCTGAGAATAGGTCTGACCACCACGATCATTGGCGAAACAATTTAGCTCTTCACGGTAAACTTCGAGCATATCACCGATGAAATCAATGATCGTGTCAGAATCGTCCTGACCATCAAAATCAAGTGGCTTGTATCTGGAATTTCCTTTAATCAAACCCTTACAGATATAATACAATTCACGCTTGGTATTTACGGCTCCAATATCCAAATTGCGAAGTAAAATTTCTAGCATAAAAACAACACGCGCTAATTTTTGCACAGACGACACATTTAATTCAGTACGGACAACTTTATCACCTGGAGTTAAATAACCGACCTTCGAGTTGTACTCAGAATTATCTAACGAAGTTTTAACTGCTTCCAAATACGGACGCTTTGAATTTTCTAAATCTTTCAACATTCTTTCGGCAAGCATTTTAGCTTCCTTTGGAATGTCTAATCGCAGCTCGCGAATTTTTGATAAACCGGCCATAAATGCACCTTTTCCTTTATCTACTTTTTAGCCTACTTTTTAGCCTACTTTTTTTCTTACTTTTTTTCTTACTTCTTTGGTTTCTTTGTTGCTTTTTTACGTGGTTTTTTTTCAGAAGATTCATCCTCTGAATCGGCGCTATACTCATCGCCACCGCTTTCCTCGTCTAACTCAACACCCATTTTTTTAGCTTCTTTTTTCTTTTGTTCAGCTAACTTTGTCTGTGCTTCTTCTAGCTGATTAACAGCAGCTTCTGAGTCACGGCCTAATATTTTCTTCAAACCGTCTTCTGCTTTTTTACGGCGCGCATCGTTGGCGCCCGCTAACAAGACTAATTTTTCAACCAGAATCGGACCGAACTGTTCAATATGGGCCAATTTTCTTTCTAAATCGGCCTCTTTCATTTCATGCTTAATATGTCGTGAAAGTTTTTGTCCTGCTTGCATTAAAGCGCGGCGAATTTCTTCGACTAGCTCTTCCGAGGCATCGATAGTTTCTTTGGAAGCGTTTTTAAATTTGATAAACGGTGACACAACAGAAACAGCAAATACATAGGGCCCTTGCGGCAATGATTCCTTGGGCTGAGATAATCCGTATGATTTCCAATTTACGCTTTCGATAGCCCAAGTGATTGCGCATCCTGATTTATCAAATTGTAATGGAACACGATTGGCAAATCGCAACAGCTGTACAGGAGTGCCTTCTTCGCCCCGATTAATAAACCGGGCTAGGGCTACTTCAACAACAACAGGCTTAAAATCACAGATTGTTGGTTTTCGTGTAACAACCGAGAAAAAATCGACTTGTCCTAACCGATTAATCGACTTGGAAAGTGAATCCTCACCCACAGTTAATACAGACTTAGTTGATGGCGAAATTAAAGTGGTCGCTTGCACGGCTTGGAAAACTTTTTTGAAGTCCTCTTCATTTAGTGAGGTGATTGTTTTTTCAACCAACGCTTTTGGCATGCCCGCTTTAACGAAATCAGTGATCGACTGATCGGAAACTCGGGAAAAACCAGTTTTCAAAAACTTAGCAACGCTGACTTTTCCGTACAGTGTTGCGTGCGTGATAAACTCACCTAATTTAAAGGTATGCGGATGTGGTAAGGTCGCCTCAGGTATATCTGGCGATTCATTACTGACACGGTCAGTTTTTTGCCAATCCAAATCACCCAATTTAAATTTCATTGTGACATGAGGATTTAACAGAGCTGTGCCTTCAATGTACGTTTGTAAACCGCCATCTCCGTTCAACTGAATTCGCCCATCCATTAAAAATTCAACGCGCACGCCGCTGACTTTATTTTTCCAGTCGATCATTTCTTTGTTCTTAACGATGCCCGTATTAGTTTTGATATCGACGTCCACTTGAGCAGAAATGGCCTTGCGCATAGCTTTTGTTTTAGAAATGACCTGAACACCCTTGGCATTGGTCATTTGTGCCCAGGTTGTAGCTGCCGAAATTCCTATGCCTTGCTGCCCACGTGAACACTGGCCGCGTCCAAATTTAGATGACGCTAGGTACTCACCAAAAACTTTTGCCAGGTTTTCTGGATCTATTCCAGGCCCGTTGTCTTCGACGACGATTTTTACTAAATCCGTATTTTTTGTGGATCCGTTGCCGACCTTAATTACTTCAATATCTAAGTCTGGTAAAATTCCAGTTTCTTCGCAGGCATCTAAAGAATTATCGACGGCCTCTTTTAAGGTCGTCAGAACGGCTTTTAAAGGAGATGAAAATCCTACTTGCTGTAAGTTCTTTGCAAAATACTCTGCGGTACTACTTTTGGTGATCTTGCTCACGCGGAGACTCCTTAAAATTCAAAAAAATTCACAAAATTAATCCAAAAACCAGCAAATTTTAGTGTTTTTACCCCTTTTTTGAAGCAAAACAGCTAGCTTTCATCCGGTATAAATCAGCGATAACCTTTTCATTGAAGGGGTATCGTTAAGATAAAATCAAGCGGTGTTGTCATTTGCGCCGCGTTAAGCAGTCGAAATGCCTAGTGATCTAGCGAAAAATCACAAATTGCAAAACAGAAAGCTTTAAAAAGTTGCGAAATTTTTTAGGCATGTCGCAAATTTCAAGACTAGGCCCCGACCAAACAGAAGATCTTTTTTGGCTTCATTTCTTGTACGATAAGAGCATAAACAAAAAAGGGATATTTATGAAAATCATGTTCGCATTTTTAATGTTTTTTTATGCTCTAAGCTCGCTCGCTGCAGAATCACTATCAACCAAAGTAGCCGGCCAATACTCATCCATTCGCGCACTGGGAATGGGAAATGCGTTTACAGCTGTTGCCGATGATTATTCTCTTATCTTTTACAACCCTGCGGGATTTGCAAAAAAGAAGTCCAACGAAGTGCAAATCACTTTAGTAGGCGCAGGTGTGTCACCGAAAACTTTAAGCTTTGCTGATGATATTAAAAAAGCTTCAGAAACACCTGGCAGCGACACTATAAAAGCGAACGCAGTATCGGCAGTCATCGAGCAGTACTACGGCAAATCTCTGGGCGGTAAAGTACAAGCTTTGGAACTATTTTGGATCCGCAAAAACTGGGGAGTCGCTTTAATTCCACTGGATTTAACACTCGATATGACAATGAGTCGCCAAGTTGGCCCCGCAATCGATTTAAATGCTAAAGCAGACACTGTTTTAGCTTACGGATATGGAACTGAAATAAATAAATTTTGGTCCGTAGGTGCGTCTGTGAAAGCCACTCATCGGGTGGCTTTCGAGCAAAGTGTTGCGGCTCTTGAGTTAGCAGATAACCCAAATCTTTTGGATCCGAAACGCGCTAAAGAAGGTAATAATTTTGACTTTGATATCGGCGCCCTTTGGACCCCGAACTGGTTTAACAAAGCCGAAGTGAAAAAAACAGAAACTGAAAAACGCGCGCCACAGGCTGAAGCCACGCCTGCAGAAAAGATGGCTAATCAAACAGCCGAAACTCCGGTTCTGACCACGCCAACTGCTGCGGACACATCTGACAAAGTAGCTGCGCCAGTAGTCGTCGAAGACACAGACAGCAAAAAAACCGCAGACGTAAAACCGGAAGAAAAAGCAAAAGACAAAGTGGCTGATAATGCAAAAGACAAAGAGCCAGTGATTGCTGATAAACCTGCTGCTAAAGAAAAATTCCCGCTAACATTTGGTATCGTCATGAAAAACGTCTTAGGCGGATCATTTTCAAAATCAGCGCTAGTAAATAAAGATGCGACCGAAGCTCCAAAGAATATTCCGCGGGTGATCGATATTGGTGCCCAGTATAGCATCGCCACTTTTGGCGATTTAGAAATCCGCACAATGCTGGACGCAAAAAATCTTTTGCACCCAAGTGCCAATACAACTAATGCCTTACATGCTGGTATTGAGTTCGATTACTCACCAAGCGGCTGGTTTAAATCCCAAATTCGCGCTGGCATGAACCAAATGTATTACACTGCAGGTGCAACCTTGTTACTCGGTGTAATTAACATTGATGTGGTTTCATACGGCGAAGAAGTCGGTACAACGGCAAATAAAATCGAAAACCGCGTCTACGCTGCAAAGCTTGGAATGAATTTCTAATCTAAGCTACCGCTTAATACGTGGGACAAACATAAGAGGGCATTGTCGCCTTTTTCTTGAAACAGTCACCAATTTGCGTAGCGTCTCCACCTTTGCTTATTGCTGCTCCGACTTCGTTGCAAAAAGCTACAGTAGAATCTGGTGCAGAGGCAAGATTCTGGCATGACGATGCTTGCGTACTGATAATTAAATTACCTAAATCTGCTGGTGGAAGAGCTTCGATCGCAGCTTCAATCTGTGCTTGCGATGGATTGGTTAAATTTGTTGCTACAAACGCTAAAGTCCCAATACGAAATAAGGAACTCAGTTGACCGTAGATAGAAACCCCAGATTTACTGCAGTTATCAAACGCTTCTAATGAAGAAGCTAGGTTTTGTGCTTGCCCAGACCCAGTCGTATTGTCCCCGCTTTTGAAAGCTAACGCACTGACTGCCGTAACAGTGGACGTGCAGCCATCACCCGCACACGTTCCTGGCGATTTCAAACTATCAACTGCTGCAATAAAACTAGAAGTGGATCCGTAGCCCTCCGCAATGAAAACAGCAGAGCACCGCAGTTTGTAGGCAAATTCAGACGTGTCGCTTGCAATTTTAGCCACACACCCGCGCGCTTGTGATGGAGCTGCTGTGTTTAAGCAGATCTGCGCATCTAGCAAAGCTTCGCTAGTGTTTTTTTGACATGAAAATATGGCGGCTGTTAGGGCTGCGATCCAAATGATTTTTGTCATGGTAATTCCTTCTTATGATACCCATTAGATCGGCATTTTGAAGGTAAGAATTAAATGAATACAGGTTAATTTTTCGTCTTAATTTGAGTCGTTTTTCTTTAATTCATCCAGAGCCAGTTCAGCACGCGTTTTATAACCTTTTTTTGTATTGCATTCTTTGCAGCTGGGGACGCAGTTCTTTTTATCTGATTTTCCGCCTCGAGCGATAGGAATTAAATGATCCATTGTTAGATCTACAGATTTAAATTTTTTCTCACAGTGGTAGCACGTGCCTTTTCCGACCACTTGTTTCCACCAAACAGAGAGGCGCAATTCACGCGCTTTGGCCTTTTCAATTTTTTTGTGTGATTCGCTGGCTGGTGTAAAATACGCATCGTCTGACATTATTTGTCGCTTACCGGATAATACAGCTTGTTGTCAAACAGACCCTGGCTGAAATACTGACGGACCGCTTTTAATTGCAAATCTTTGTCATTTACGTCCCCGGCTAATTCATAAATTCCATCGGCATATAAGGCCACTTGCTTTGGCCCTGGCTGCCATAAGCTACGCGCCAAAAGATTTTTTGATTTTTGCGCAATGCCAACTGTATCTAAAAGTGTCGGCAGCAAATCAATTTGCTGCGCAATTTGACTGGCTTCCAGCCCCTGCAACCGTTGGGAATCTTGCATGTAAAATACAATCGGAATACGAAAGCGATTTTCAAAACTGCT
>JAYUTU010000358.1:0-4227 GCA_043754975.1 Bdellovibrionales bacterium
TTGTTTCTAAAATCATCTTCAGTTAGCATTAAATTATGAATTTTAATAGTTTGATCGAAAAAATTCCTAAAGCCGCATTGGTATTTGGTATATTGACAATAGCATTAATCATTATCGTTATGCAAAATCCGTTGCGAGATGATTGCGAAATAAAAAGTGCGATCTTTTTGAAATCAGTACGAGGAATAACTGCTTCAGGAAAAATAAAAAGTAAAACTCAGTATGCGCAGCTAGGATTTTGGCGGGATCGTTGTCGAGATGGAAATAGTGCTGGCGCCTGTGAAGACTATTTCTTGGGACTTAAAAAGCTGAGTTCAGCTTTGAAGTTGTTTCCTGCGAAATGTTACACAGAATTTTTAGAAAACGAGAGTAATGCGTGGTTGGTAAATTCCATAAGCCAGGGCTTACGAACTTTTGCGATGGTAGCTTGGGCTGACAAGCCCCCAAGTGGCCCGGCAGAGCGATTAGGTTGGCTGACTGAGGCAGAAATCACCACATTTTGCTCTTTAAAAAATTCGTTTTTGGAAGCGGCCGGCGAGGAAAAGCTTATGGCTTTACGTTCCAGCATTTACGAACAGTATCCTGATGCGTGGCCTGATTCTGTTTCGGATGATTTGCGTACACCTGAGAGCCGTCCAATGGCTTTGAAGTCTGCGGCGAACCCGCAAGGCACTTTAGATAAAGACAGTGTCTTTGAGCGGAGCCTATTTTCAATACGATGCGATTTATATCAGTAGGTTAAATGCCCGCAAGCTGAATGTTTTTCCAATAATTTTTTCCATCACTTTTTTGCGTAAGGCCTAAAAAATAAAATGAGGATTCGAATTTGTTTTCGATTTTAATGTGTTCGTCAGTGCCTTTAATTAGTTTCCAGTCAGCTGGAGAAAGTCCGAAATCAGAAAGTTGCGAATTAAGTTCGTTCAATGTCAGTTCAGTTTCAGTGATTAGTTTCATTTTTTACCCCTTGAGTGTTAGTGTTCACAGTTGGGATTTGCAATGCAGGAACCGATTTTTTTAGTCTTAGGTTGTATTTAGTTGCATTAGAACTACAAAAATCTAAACTTTAGGAATGGTGTCTTGGGACTAAGAATTTACTGAGAGTGAACCGTGAAAAAAATAACCTATTTTTTTATTGCGCGTGCTGAACTGGGGTGTTCCGTTTAATGAAATCCTGTTTTTCGGAGTGTCGTCAAACACCCTTCATCAGTATTCTAATATAAGTTATATGCTAGTAGTCGCGGCTCTGGGATTTAAAAGCTTTGATGAGTGGTATAATAAAAAACGCCGACCATGAGGCCAGCGTTTCGATTAAATATAATTATTTCGAGCTTTAAAATCTAAGCTTCGAACGGAACCGGGCTTATCAGTTCAGCACGGTGAAAAACATCATAAGCATCAGTGCCTGATGGTAATAAAGCTAAATTACGAGCTTTTTTAACTGCGGCAGCAACTTGCTTTTGTTGATTTAAACTCAGTTTAGAAATCCGGGCAGGAGTGATCTTGCCACCATCGCTGATAAAGCGATGTAAAGACGCTGGGTCTTTATAATCGAACGTGTGATCGCCAGAATACTCCGTGCGGTATTTGCTACGGACGTTTTTGCGATTGCCTGAGTCTTTGTTGTCTTTGTAATCTTTTTCCATGTAAACCTCTTGCCTATTGAAGAATATTTGAATATACCAGAAAGCTCCGTTTTGGAAGAACTTTGTTTAGATTTTTAAGGAGTCTGTCATGAGTCGTTGCGAATTGTCAGGAAAATGTGTGGTTGTGAAGAACTTAGTGAGCCACTCAAACATTAAAACTAAGAGCACGGCTCAGCCAAATGTTCAAAGAAAACGCATATTTAGCCGAACTTTGAACGAGATGGTTCGTCTGTATGTCGCGACTAGTACGATACGCGATATGGAACACTCTGGTGGTTTTGATGCATTTATTTTAAATGCAAAGGAAGAGAACCTTTCAAAGCGCGCGATCGTCGTAAAATCAAAAATCCGTCGTAAAATGAATGCTAAGAAAAAAAAGGCTTAAGAGGTAATTTATGAAATTGAAAATTAAAAAAGGCGATACGGTTCAAGTGACTACTGGTTCTGACAAGGGCAAAAAAGGAACTGTCATGGAAGTAAAGCCGCTAGCGATGAAAATAAAAATCCAAGGCGTTAAAGTTCAAACTCACTATGATAAAAAAGACGGACTTCTTAAAAAAGAAGGCTTCATCGACTACTCCAATGTGAAATTAGTCGAAGCTGCTGCTAAAGAAAAGAAAGCCACAGCAAAGAAAACAAAAAAAACCTCTGCTAAGGCAAAGTAAAGTAAAGCAAAGCCAAAGTCGTCCTAGAATTTAGACTGGCTTCACTTGACGGAAAGCTAGTCTGGTAAGCCTGAGACGGAATGTCTTAAGTGCAGTCCAGTGACAATATGATAGCCATAAATGCAAAGCCGATTGAAAATACAGTATGTTTTCAAGCGGCTTTTTTCTTTTGATAACTCTGTTTACGATTCAGTTTTCACTGTTACAAGCGGCAGATCCCAACGAAATTTTTTTGATTTGTAAGCGTGATCGCAGCGTGCGGTGGTTGCGTGCTTTTAAGTTAGATAGTGGGAAATGCAAAACCTATTACTCCAAAGAGGGCTACTTGCAAGTCGTTAGCTCGGCCACATTTTTTGCTTCGTGCGAAGGTGTTTTGCAAAGTGTACGTAAAAATCTTGAAGAGGGCGGCTTTAAATGTGCGCATGCTCCGTCTGTCCAAGTTGCTGAATTAGAATAACTGGAGTCGTCTTTGAAAATTGCTTTAGCCCAGTTGAATTCGGTAGATCATGTTCCCACAAACTTAGACGCCATAATTAAATTAATTGATGAGGCCTGTCGCCAAGTAGCTGCACCGCGATTGATTGTTTTTCCTGAAAACAGTTTGTTTTTTCGAATCAGTGGCATCGAACCACTGGCAGTGGCGGAAACTGCAAAAGCCTTGGTGCAACTTCAAGTCGAAGCTAAAAAATATAGTGTCAATTTGCATTTAACCACTGCCTTAATAGATGCGGATGGCAAAACCTACAACGGAAGTGTTCTTATTCGTGAGAGTGGAATTTTAGAAATAATTTATCGTAAAGTGCATCTGTTTGATATTGCGCTGACCGGACAAAAACCAATTCGTGAATCTGATGTTTTTGCTGGAGGAAGTTCTGCGAGCACATTTAAAATTGATGATATAAAATTCGGAAATTCAGTCTGCTACGATATACGGTTTGCTGAGCTCTACGCAGCCTATGCGAAGCAGGAAGTCGATGTGATATTAGTGCCGGCAGCATTTTTGGTAAAAACGGGGCAAGCTCATTGGGATATTTTGCTTAGAGCGCGAGCAATTGAGTCCCAGTGCTACGTGCTGGCACCGGCTCAAGCTGGAATCCATCAAAGTGTAACGACTTCGAATCAGCGGGAAACCTTTGGGCACACAACCGCTGTGGGCCCGTGGGGCGAAGTTTTAGAGCAAAAAATTGATGGTATTGGACTTGTTTACGTTGAGGTAAACAAACAATCGATCGCGACTGTGCGAGAACAAATTCCGATGAAGTCGCACCGTCGTTTATAGTCATCACTAATATCTTTATTTTACGACAAACTCGGATTAAATTTAGGACATGAAAAAAAATATTTTCTGTTTTCTGGCCTCTGCTTTATTTGCCCTTATTTTAAGTTTCGTAATACCTGCACGTGCGGCAGAGGATTCTGAGTTCGTGCAAATTGCGCGAGATCGATACTATTTGGGTGGTGTGGATGAATCCGATCTAAAAGTTCAGTTGCAACTTGTACCCAATGAAAAGAATAAGAATCTAGACACTCAAGAAAGTGAAGAGGGTTTTTAATATGGACGGAGTTGCTCGAGAAACGATGGATGCTGATATTCTCATTGTTGGTGGGGGTGCTGCAGGTCTATCGTGTGCTTATAAAATTGCAAGTGATATTGAAAAACACAATGCTGCTGTCGATGCTGGAATTTCTAAAGATGCAAAAATACCGGAACAAATGATTGTGGTCTTAGAAAAGGGCTCGGAAGTTGGAGCCCACAGTTTTTCAGGTGCTGTTTTAAACCCAAAATCGCTCGCAGAGCTTATTCCTAATTATCAAGAGCTTGGCTTTCCGGCTGACTGCGATGTGAAAAAAGATGCTGTTTATTATTTAAGTAAAAAAGCAGCTTTTAAATTACCGATTGTGCCACCGCCGTTTCATAA
>JAYUTU010000359.1:0-4219 GCA_043754975.1 Bdellovibrionales bacterium
GCTTCTTCGGCGACTATCAGGCGCCGGCATTCAATTTAATCAGTACGCTAATATTTTGTTCGATCATCCGCAGTTTTACCTTCCATAAAAACTGAAAAAGTTAAGTTAATTAAGATGCCCCTCAACTACATGCTAAATTTGCAAAATTAGATCCAAATTCTCACACACGATCACCGTGCATCTTGAAATTTTCAATTAAACCCAAAGGTAAATGTGTTTATAAAAATCATTTCAATAAAAGATAATTTTTTTCACTTATAAATTTCATAAGCAAAAGTGACATAACGACCACGGCTGGCGTTAGCAACATCAGTTGAAGAATTGGCAGGGTGGAAACGTTGAACAAAGGCAACAATGGATTAATTTCAGTATAATCCCACCGATTAGTTGCTAAGGCAAATTTTTCCACTGCTATGGCGGTTACGAACGCAATGATCTGGATGAAAATCAGTCCTCGAGATTTTTTAAGCGCCTCTAACGATCGTTCAAATCTCCCTAGAAGTGGTGCTAAGCCGATTATAAAAAAAGTAAGTACAACATCGCCCAGAGCAGTTGTTACCATCGAAATTGGCGTGGCTTGTGCTCCCCGATGAATAAAAAATGGACCGCACTGAAACCACTCCCAAATAAAATGCAGAATAAAAGATACTACTCCGATCAAAATTAAACTTAAGACCGCCCGTTTTTGCATCATAACCACCTTGTTTTCATTTGGGAAAGACACTGCAAAATAAGTTTGGAAGAGCCATAATACGCAGTACTAATCGAGTCACCTTTCTTCCAGAATTAAAATTCTTTTCTAATTTTTAAAAAAATAATATGAAAACCTTTAAAATTGAGAAATCGCAATTTATAAGGCATTAGCATATTGGCGCAGGGCTGATGACTGACGCAAATATCACTGCAAATGGCGATTAAACTTTCCATTTTTGTAACACTAGAAATCCAACAAACAAAAATAATGTTGAAACTATCTTTTTTCAATCTGGCGCATGCAGGTGAAGACATAGGTCATGCGCATGGACCTGCATTTTCAGCCACTCAGGTTGTAGGTTTGTTAGTTATCTTCACACTCGCAGCTGGAGTTAAGCTCCTGCTAAGCAAGAAATAAAATCATGGGGACTTGGCAACGCAGCAACAACGAGTATCTGCCGGCTAGCTTTTAATTTAATGTTGAGCGTTTGTTACCGCGATGACCGTTTGAATTAAATGCTTGGGCTCGATTGGTTTCGTTAAATGGGCTGCAAAGCCTGCCGCACGAGTTTTCGAACGTTCTTCAATCATTGCATGTCCTGTAAAAGCTATGACTGGTTTCACGAACAAGTGCGCCTTTAATTCTTGAATTGCTTGATAGCCATCTTTATTAGGCATTTGTATATCCATTAGAATTAGATCATAAGAGCTAGCCAGCGCCATTGCTACAGCAGCTTCACCATCACGAGCCGTGTCTACCAGGGCACCATTTTTCTTTAGCAGTCGGCTAACTAAAAAAAGATTATCTTCAGAATCATCTGCAACTAAAATTTTTATTCCAATGAGGGGTTGCAGGGGTTCGGTGATGACAAAATCAACTGGAGCCATCAGTTCTGATTTTGCTCGTGTTGCTTCGAACTCAAGTCTAAATGTCGAGCCACCTCCAAGAGTAGAGTGTTTTAAAATAATATCTCCACCAAGAGCTTTTGAAAGTTCCTTTGATAGAACTAAGCCTAAGCCACTGCCGCCGAATCGGCGATTGGTATTAATGTCTGCTTGGGTAAAGGGTTGAAAAAGTTTGTGTTGCTGTTCGGGCGTTAACCCCAAGCCAGAGTCTTCGACGTCGACAAAAATGCGAATGGCATCACCACTTGTATCACTGGACGAGACAATGACTTTGACTCCACCATCTTTTGTGAACTTAAGTGCATTGCCGATGAGATTAATTAGAATTTGGCGAACACGAGCTGGATCGCTACAAATTCGCTGTGGAACAGTTTCATCAATCTGTAATGATAAATACAGACCTTTTTGTTTTGCCTTGTCTTTTAAAAGATTAATGACTCCCACCATTTCGTCGTGGATTGAAAAGTCGATTGATTCTATATCAATTTTTCCGGCTTCTACTTTTGAAAGATCTAGAATTTCGTTAACAATCTTCATCAATGAGTTCCCACTATAAAGAATTCTGTCAGCATATTCCACGCGCTCTTCGTGGCTAAGCTCGTCCTCTTTAAGAATACTGCTAAAGCCCAGCATGGCTCCAAGTGGAGTTCGTATCTCATGGCTCATTCCAGCTAAAAAATGACTTTTAGCTGTATTGGCAGACTGCGCTTCAGCACGAGCTTTTACTTGAGTTGTCACTTCTTGTGCACAGGCTAAAATACCTACAATATTTCCATCTTCGTCATGAAAGGGATTAAACCATTCATGAAGCCAAATATCATGATTTGCATTTTTAGAATCAGTAATATTGTAATGGTGTTCCAAAGTCACAGAAGGCTTCCCTGTTTTATAAACTGTATCCAGAAGTTTAAATACTTCCTCTGCTTCGACGTGGGCCTCACGAATTGTTAAGCCTTCAACTTTTTTTCCAAGCATGCGGTTGTGCGCGGAATTGACCAATGAATAGCGGTGTTCGGGTCCGCGAAAAATTGCAATTGGTATGGGCATTAGATTAATGAGCTCTCGAAGTTCATGATTAGCACGAAGCTCAGCGGCTAATTTTTTCTGCTGATCTTTATATAAAACCTTTGCCGTAACATCATCGACCCGGTGAATAATATAGGCCACGTTACCTTTTGAATCTAAAATAGGAGTGTTCACAGGGCTCCAGTAGCGAACTTCAAAATCACCGTTTTGATTAGTGCCACCAACAATATCATATCTTTGAATTTCCATTTGGTCGGAGAGTTTCGTTTCTAAAACTCGGCGCAGAGACGCTTTTAACTTTTGTACTCCGTCCGCTTTTGGATCGTTTGGATTATTTGGAAATACCTTAAATACATTTCGACCTCTCGATTGCTCGATGGAAACACCAGTGGCTTTTTCTCGTGCCGAGTTGGACGCAATAATATTAAAATCTGTATCCAGAACAAGTAGCGGCGACGAAAGTGCTTGAAAGAGTAATTCAAAATTTAACCTGTGATCCATTGACTCTCCCCGCTCACCTGTGAGCACCATGATACTGTAGTGCCAGTTCTGTTACATTTTACTAACATGAACCACCGTCCTTATAAGTTCGGTCGCATTCAGCGGTTTTGTCAGGTGGCCGACAAAACCAGCGGAGTGCGTTTTAATACGTTCATCCGACATGGCATGCGCAGTTAATGCAATCACCGGAGTAAGAATGCCCCGGGTGTCTAACGCAAGTTTTGCTTGGTAGCCATCCATCACTGGCATTTGAATATCCATCAGTATTAGATCGAACGACCCCTGAATTGCTTTTTCCAGCCCCTCTTGGCCATTAATAGCCGTTTGGACTTGGGCTCCATTTTTAGTCAATACTCTTGCTACTAAAAACTGATTATCTGGCGAATCATCAACCACCAGAATTTTTAAATCTTTCAGTGCGTTTGGGCTCGGAGATTTAGCATTATCAATCCTTTGTGCAATCTGCGGGATTTCCTTCGACAAACTAGAAACAAAAGTTAAACTAAATGTACTGCCACAGTTCGTTGAACTGTCTGTTGAACTGTTCGTTGAACTGTCTGTTGAGTTTTCGGCAATAGTAATTTCGCCGGAAAGAGCATGAGCAAGTCGTTGCGATAAAGCAAGTCCCAGACCGGTTCCACCAAATTTTCGTGTCATCGAATTATCTGCTTGCATGAATGGTTTAAAAAGTTTTATTTTTTGCTCGGCAGTAATACCAATGCCAGTATCTTTCACGTCAATACGTATTTGAATTTGATTATTACTTAGTGAAAATGCCGATAACTGTATACGAACCCCACCCGTGCTTGTGAATTTTACGGCATTTCCAATAAGATTCACTAAAATTTGTCGCAACCGGGTCGGATCCGAGCAAATTTGCGGCGGAACACTTTCATCGATGGTAAGCTCTAAATAAATTTTCTTCTCAAGAATTTTATCTTTAAAAATATCAACAACGTCAGCTGTTAGAATACCAATTGAAAATGGAATTTCTTCGATTTCTAATTTTCCCGCTTCAACTTTTGCCAAATCTAATATGTCATCGATAATTCGTGTCAGCGAATTACTGTTTCGAGCAATGGTTTCGATGTAC
>JAYUTU010000360.1:0-9691 GCA_043754975.1 Bdellovibrionales bacterium
CCGCTTGCAATATGGGACCCGCATGATCCGCAGTAAAAATAAATAATGTGTTTTTAAACCAAGGTTTCTGCTCGGCACAGTTCATGAAATTTCTAATTGCAGCATCGGTGTAATGAATTGCTTTTAAAATGGGGATGCTGCCGTCTGGATGTTTCGCTTTTTCACTTGATGGGATGTTGTAGGGCTGATGAGACGACAATGTAAAAATGGACGTCATAAATGGCTGACTAAATGACGAGATTTTTTCACAACTCCAAGTTAAAAAAGGCCCATCAAAAATACCCCAGATACCGTCATCATCGCTTGCATCCGGGTATTCATTTTTTCCAAAGTAATTTTCAATACCAGTGCTTTGAATAAACGAATCAAAATGCATACTGCCGTTCTGAGCCCCGTGAAAGAAACTGGTGTGATAACCCTTACTTTTTAGCAGTGTGCCGATACCGATAAACTGATTAGCTGCAAACTCAGAATTAATAAAGGGCTCTTCCATCAAAGCTGGAACGCCAGCTAAGATTGCACCAATTCCTTCGATGGATCTAAGGCCGTTCGCATATCCCGTTTGCATAGCGACCGCACCTGCAGCAGTTAAGCTATTCAAATACGGAGTGAATTCGGGATTTTTTATTTGTGTATACTCGTAAGAAAAGCTTTCTAGAATTACCAAAACAATATTTATATTTTTTAAATTAGCAGGAACTTCAGATGAATTGGATTCGTTTTGCAAGTGCCCAAGCATTTCACTTTCACTGAAGTACTGCAGGCGTTGCTCTTTGGGCTTACTTAAGCTTTTAATTAAAGTGAATGTCGAATTCAATACCAGCTGGTTTGCCATCGTCTCCGTAAATAGTCGTCCTTCAACAAAGCTGATGGGTTTACTTTGCAGGCCTCCGCGCACGCCGATGACAGCCGCCACGATAATCACCGGAGTCAGTAGCAATTTTTTACCAAGGCTTGCGGGCAAATAGAGTCTGCGTGTGAAATAGTAAGTGCCGTAGCTAGCAAGGCCTATCAACAGAAAGGTAAATCCAGCTAAGCCTAAGTACGGGTAAATTAAATTAGAAACTCCGCCCTCACCGAAAAGATAAAAAGCAGACTTCGAAAACCGGCGTCCCGTAAAATTAATCAACTCGGCATCGGTGCCATTTAATAAAATCAAAAGCATATTAAGAAACCAAAAAAGAAGAATCCAAATTTGTCGTAAAACTCTTACTTTTTGCAGCCACATTAGGCCAACTAGAAAAACTCCGCAGGTTACCGACAGTGCCGCCAAGTCAAACCTGACTCCAGCGCTAAATGCCGCTAATACCTGCGATTTCGTTAAAAACTGCAGGCTTGGCCAGTTCCAAATCAAAAACTGCACTCGGAAAGTAAAGTAAATGGCAAAATGCAAAAAGAAATACGCTAATATCCACATATAATTTGGTTCTCAGAGTTGCTTGAAATTGAATAATTTGGTAGACAATTCATTATGACAATAGAGCAAATGAAACAACGCCTTCAAAGCGCTTATCCAGATTCGAATCCCATTACGGATATCGAAGTTTTCGACTTAACAGGCACTGCCAACCACTGGGAAGTTTTAGTTAAAAGTACAAGTTTCAAAGGCCTGTCACGGATTGAACAGCACCAGCACGTGATGAATACGTTTTCTGCTGAACTTAAGACCGGCGAAGTGCACGCCCTTTCAATAAAGACCATAATAAAATAAGCAGCTAAATAACAGGAGATCCGATGTCTGAAGTAAAAATGAAAATTGAAAATTTATTAAACGCCAACAAAGTTGTTTTATTTATGAAGGGAAACCAACAGTTTCCTCAGTGCGGATTCTCGGCGCGCGCAACCGCTATTTTGCAAGATTTAGGCGTGGAATTTAAAGATGTTAATGTGTTGGAAGACGAAGAAATTCGAAACGGCATCAAAGAATATGGCAACTGGCCAACCATTCCCCAGCTCTATATCAACAAAAAATTAGTTGGTGGCAGCGATATCATGATGGAAATGTATCAAGCTGGTGAACTTCAAGATTTACTAAAAGCGTAGTCATGCTTTGCAATTTAGCCACTTGGGATCGTAGCCTTCGTTTTTTTATTGCCGTCTTAATGCTGTCCTATGCGATGGCTGGCGGTCCGGGCTGGTTCTGGGTGGTTGGTTTATATGCACTCATAACTTCAGGATGGGGCTTATGCCCGATTTATTCTTTCTTTCGGATCAGAACTTTGCGATGATTTAAATCATGAGCACACTCGATTTAGCTAGTTTACCTTTAAAATCACATCAAGCAAAAATAGACGCCGAATCTTTGAAATACTACGGCAAAGACTGGACAACCTACTTTGATATCAAAGCCTCAGCTGTTCTGTTCCCAGAAACAACCGAGGACGTTGTTAAAATTGTCCAGTGGGGACGAAAAAATAAGATTGCACTAATCCCTTCAGGTGGCCGCACAGGCCTTAGTGGGGCTGCTTGTGCCACTACCGGCGAAGTCGTTGTCTCTTTTGAAAAAATGAATCGTATTTTAGAATTCAACGAACACGATTGCAGTGTTGATATCGAGCCCGGAGTCATTACAGAATCATTGCAAGAATTTGCTGCTGGGAAAGGTTTGCTTTATCCAGTTGATTTTGCAGCGGTGGGATCGTCACATATGGGTGGCAACATCGCAACCAATGCTGGCGGCATAAAAGTCGTTCGCTACGGACTAACTCGCGACTGGGTCATTGGTTTAGAAGTTGTGACTGGAACCGGCGAAATATTAAATTTAAATAATGGCCTCATCAAAAACGCGACCGGCTTGGATCTACGCCATTTGTTCATCGGTAGCGAAGGAATTTTAGGTTTTATTACAAAAGCCAAAATTAAACTAGCGCCTGCAGCTCCACCACTGAAAGTTATTGTTTTGGCATTAGATCAGATGTCCAGCGTGATGAAAGTTTTTTCAGAATTTAAAAAACAGCTGACAGTACAAGCTTACGAAATTTTATCCAACAAGGCACTAGCTCATGTTTTAAATGCGACAGGTTTAACAAAACCATTTGATACCCAAGCTGATTGGTATGTCGTCTGCGAAGTCGAATGTCGTGATGATTTGGCCGAACAGAAAATTATGACTGTGTTTGAAAACTGTATGGAAAATGGCTGGGTCTTGGATGGTGTTGTATCGCAGTCAGAAGCCCAAGCAAAAATTTTCTGGCGCTACCGCGAAGATATCAGTGAATCACTAGCGAAATTTTCACCTTATAAAAATGATGTCTCTGTATCAATTTCAAAAGTTCCAGATTTTATGGCCGACCTTGATCAAGTTTTTTCTAAGGCTTATCCTACCTGGGACGTTGTATGGTTTGGTCATGTGGGGGATGGCAATTTGCATATTAATATTTTGCGCCCAGATGGCATGACAAAAGAAACCTTCGTCGCTGAGTGCCGCAAAGTCGACGAGCTCGTATTTAAAGCTGTAAAAAAGCAACTCGGCAGTATTTCGGCCGAACACGGAGTTGGATTAACAAAAAAATCTTTTTTAAATTACACGCGTTCAGAATCCGAAATTGAAATTATGCGCCAAATAAAGAAAATCTTTGATCCCGATGGAATTATAAACCCTGGCAAAGTCATCTAAAAGACAGCAGACATTAGAATAAGTGTTTGGTCTTAATGCTGCGTTTTGAACTCTGTATTTGATCAACTAAATGTTTAATGCTGGCTTTTGCTTGATCCATTTCTAAATCAACTACCAAATATCCAATTTTTTGATCTGTAGATAAATACTGGGCCTGAATATTAGCCTGAGCTGCGGAAATAAAACCGTTCAGTTCGCCTAGCACCCCGGGTTCATTCCGATGCACGTTCATGATTCGCGTCACATTTGATTTTTGAGCCAGGTCAATATTAGGAAAATTAACTGCTCCGGCAGTGGTTCCAAACTGCAAAAATTTACGAAAACTTTCAGCAACTTCTAAACCAATTGAATACTGGGCTTCCTCGGTGCTGCCACCAATATGCGGAGTTAAAATAACATTTTTTAAACCTTGTAGCGGTGATAAAAATTTTTCCTTATTCGATGCAGGCTCGTCGGGAAAGACATCGAGTGCACACCCTGCTAAGCGTTTTGACTTGAGCGATTCTACCAGGGCGTCAATATCAACAACAGTGCCCCGAGATGCATTGATCAAATAGCTACCGGTTTTCATTTGAGCCAACTGATCCTTGCCAACCATGTTTTGCGTTTGTGGAGTTTCAGGAACATGGAGGCTTACGAAATCTGCTTCTTGCAATAAATCTTTTAAGTGACTGCGGGATTGTGCGTTTCCTAACGGGAGCTTTTTTATCACGTCGTAAAATAAGACGCGCATTCCCAGAGCCTCAGCCAAGATGCTGACTTGGCTGCCAATGTGACCATAACCAATAATTCCTAAAGTTTTACCTCGGACCTCAAACGAACCATCTGCTGATTTCACCCATTCGCCTTTGTGTGCGAACGTATTTCTATCACCGAGCTGCCGTGATAAAATAATCATTTCTGCAATCACTAACTCTGCCACCGAACGCGTGTTGCTGTGGGGTGCATTGAAAATGGGAATTCCCATTTGATTAGCTTTTGTTGTATTAATTTGGTTGGTACCGATGCAGAATGCACCCACTGCAAGTAAATGGGGATTATCATTTAAAATATTTTCATTGATCTCAGACTTTGAGCGAATCCCCAACACATCATATTTTTTTAACAGAGAAATGTATTCTGCTTGATCCGGCGCATGGGTTAGCAGATCGACGTGATACCCGTCTTCGACTAAGCGGGTTTTTGCGATCGCATGAATATTTTCGGTCAGTAAAATACGTGTTGGTGTCATGTGTAAAAGTCTAAAAAACACTGGGGCTTTTGTCTTTACTTTTACGTGTTCGTATTTAGTTAATGCGCAATGCGGTAATTGTTTCGTAAGTCATGGACTTCCTTCACACTGACCCAATGGCAAATGCACCGCTAAACCTACTGATAGTTGAAGATGATCAAATTCTAGCCACCTCGTTAAAAATGATGGCGCCGGATGGATTCAAAGTTTACTTAGCACAAAAAGCTGAATTGGTTCCCGATCACGTTTTCTTTCATGCTGCTATGGTCGATATGCATTTAACGCCAAACTCGTTGGGAAATCCTGACGGGCCGCTGGTCGTCCAGAAATTAGCAAAACAAAATCCGCAAACAGAAATAGTTGCCATGTCCGGCAATTTAGACCGTGCCTTAATGGAAAAAGCCATTAAGGCTGGGGCCCAGCGGTTTTTGGCCAAGCCATTATTAACCGAAGAGGTTTGTGCTGTATTAGAAAAAATTGAAGCTTATTGGAACCTACGCCAATTCTCTTATGAAAAAGTTTCGACAAAAAATAGATTAGTCGGAGCCAGTGCTGCAACAGATATTTTACGCAAAAAAATAGCCCAATTAAAAATGGAAAAAACAGCTATTTTAATTGAAGGCGAAACCGGCACAGGTAAAGAAGTCGTTGCCCAGTTAATTGCCCAGCAGGACGGACAAAAACCATTCGTATCTGTAAATTGCTCGGCGATCACAGATACATTATTTGAAAGTGAATTTTTTGGCCATATCAAAGGCGCTTTTACTGGTGCCGACGCCACTAAGATTGGTTTTTGTGAAGCGGCCCATGGTGGCAACCTGTTTTTAGATGAAATTGAAGTTTTACCACTGAATCAACAAGCAAAACTTTTACGATTTATTGAATCTGGCGAATTTAAAAAAGTAGGCGGAAAAGAAAATCAATTTTCACAAACACGTATTCTTGCAGCTAGCAACATTCCACTGAAGAAATTAATTGCTGAAAAAAAATTTCGCGAAGACCTCTATTTTCGTCTTAGTGCAAATCTTATTGAAATTGCTCCGCTCCGAGACCGTACCGAAGATATCAGAGAACTTGCGACCCACTTTGTTGATAGCGAACGCCCACGCCGCAACAAAGATTGGGATCCAGCAGCGCTGCAGGCACTCACCTCCTATGCGTGGCCAGGAAATGTTCGCGAACTGAAGCGCATCTGCGAACAATTGGTTTTAACATCTGCGCTACCGATAATTCGCGAAGAAGACGTGACCCGGCTGCTGTACCGTAGCAGCCCATTACATAGTGATCAGGAATTTGACCTAAGCCAGTCACTGGATCAGTTTCTTAGCAGCAAAGAAAAACTATTTATTGAAAATAATTTGCAGAAAACAAAGGATATCGAAAAATCAGCTGAGCTTTTAAAAATTTCAAAATCCAGTCTGTATAAAAAAATTAAAGATTTAGGAATTCATTATGAATGAGTTATTTACTAAAACAGCAGCTTGGGATGATCCGACCTATCAACAAACAGCACTGATTGTTCTTGTTGTTATTTTTATTGGCGCTGCTATTAATTTCTTATTTCGAAAAAAGAATTACTATTCGATGGTTGCTTGGGCTTCGATTAAAAGCTGGTTAGTACTAGCACCTTTAATGTTTGGCCTAATGGGCCTCCGACAACCTATCCCTGTCATTGTCCTGACAGCGTTTGCACTGTACGGAGCTAAAGTTTACTTTCAAATTTTAGGAATGTTTCATCAAAGTTTTTTTGTCTATATTTGCTATGCGGGCATTGTAGGTCTTGGAATTTTCAGTCAGCTTAATAATTTAACTTTGTATAATGAAATGCCCATGGCTGTCTTGGGCCTAAGCTGCTTAGTTCCGTTGGTTAAAAAAGATTACAAAAATATGATTCAGTATATATCCCTGACGCTTTTGGGATTTATTTTTCTTGGTTGGTCGTTTATGCATTTGGCACTAATTTTAAATTTTGAAAGCGGGCTCTATCAAGTGATGTACCTATTCGTGCTCACTGAGTTCTGCGATAATACAAATTTATCTATTAGCAGGTACTTTAAAGGCCCCAAGATTTTAAGTGAAATAAATAGTCGCAGAACTTGGCTATCAACACTAACATCAATTCTAGTTACTTTGGTGCTTGCGTATAGCATGCGGCACTTACTGCCAGATCGCAGTGACAAGTATTGGCTTGCCGCAGGCCTGATTGCCTCGTTTGGCGGTGTTGTAGGAGATTTAGTGATGTCAGTTATTCGCCGTGATGCTGGCGTTAAAAGTGTAAGCTCATTTATTTTAGGTCGCGGAGATTTTCTACAGCGAATGGACCGACTGATTTTTGTAGCACCGATTTACTATTTTATTATGGTCGCTTTAAACTAGTTAGGATCTTATGCGCGAATGGAATTACGATAACGATCAGTGGACGAAGCTGCCAACACACATGAAGCACTTGCCACTTTTTACCCAGCATTTCGACTTAACCAGCCGAGTTATTCGTTTTTTTTGGTCCTTAATTTTAAAAAACTGGTTTTACACTTTTTATATTCGCCTAGAGGTTCGCGGTGGAAATTTTAATGACCTTTATAAAAAACATAAAAAATTAATTATTATTTCTAATCATGCCTCTCACTTAGATGCGACATCGATAGCTGGGGCCATTCCTCGAATTCATTGGATGGATTTGTATATGGCAGCTGCTAAAGATTATTTTTTTTCTAATCCCTTTTTTACTTTTTTTTCACAGCACTGTTTAGGCGCCATACCTATCGACCGTAAGGACCGCAAGGGCGAAGCCGTGCAGCTTATTGTGACGTTGCTGACTCAGTTAGAGCGCATGTGGCTGATTATTTTTCCCGAAGGCACGCGGTCTAAGGACGGAAAAGTTCATGAGTTTAAACGTGGAATTAGCATTTTTGCACAAAAAACTCAGACGCCAATTTTGTTTTTATACATTGATGGCAGCTCACGCCTTTGGCCTAAGGGCGCTTTATTTGCAAAACCTGGTAAGCTCATTATCCATATAGGCCCCATACAGGAGCCTACCCGCATTGAAGAAGTGTATAAAAATTATTTGGCGTGGGTTAAAACGATTGATCCCTCGGTGCTGCCCGATGACATGACAGATGAAAACGAAGTCGCTTTTGAACACTCCACATTACAAGAAATGGAAGTAGATGATGACCCACGCGACTCCAATTAATTTAAATAAACTAAGTTTAAAAATTGCTGGTTATGAAATCTGTCCTGTACCAACGGGACTGTTTGGTTTGGACGGCGGCGCCATGTTCGGCACAGTGCCTAAAGTTTTGTGGCAAAAAACGAACCCAGCCGACGAGCAAAACCGAATTCAGATGGAAGCGCGCGCCTTATTACTTAAATCAGCAACAAAAAATATTCTGATCGACACCGGGAATGGTAGCGACTTTGTTGCAAAGTATGGGGAAAAACTCGGTAATAAATTTGCTGAGATCTACGCTGTACAGGACGGCGGCCCTACCCTTTTAACGTCTTTAAAAAAACATAATTTACAACCTGAAGATATCACAGATGTGATTCTAACTCACTTGCATTTTGATCATGCAGGTGGCGCTACAACTGAAAAAAATGGCGTGTTAGTACCAACATTTCCAAAGGCTACCTATCATGTGCAGCGAAAAAATTTGGAAACTGCTACCACTCCCAATTTACGCGAACGCGCTAGTTATTACCCGGCTAATTTTCAGCCGCTCCTAGATACTAAGTGCTTACATTTAATTGACGGCGAGAAAAATAATCTTCTGCCAGGCATCTCGGTCAAAATTTCAAATGGCCACACTGCCGCCCACCAAATTGTTATCGTTGAAGATGACAAAACCGCATTATTTTTCTGTGGCGATGTGGTGCCAACAAGTTCGCATGTACGATTAGCGTGGGTAATGGGTTACGATCTAAGCCCAATGACTTTAATCGAAGAAAAAAAATCTTTATTAGAGCGTGCACTCACGAAACAAACGTATTTATATTTTGAACACGATCCTTATTGTGATGCTGCAATCATCGAGCGCAACAAAGAGGACTTTGCAGTTAAAGAAAGATTTTTGCTGTGATTAAAAGATTTTTTACAGCAGTTGCGGAAGAATTCTCAGAGATTCATTTTGCAGCCTCAAGTCTAGCGTACTCGACCTTGCTGTCAGTGATTCCTTTTTTGGTCGTTGTGCTTGCCGTTTTTCAATCTGGTGTAGGTTTGGAAAAACTGTATCCAAAAATTGAAATTTTATTCACGACGTATCTGAAAGAATCAACTGGCACGCTTGCCAGCGATTACATTAAGACGGCACTGAGCACTATTAGACCCAAAGCACTGGGTTTAACTGGAACATTGCTACTACTATTCACTTCACTGGGTTTAATTCGTAATATCGACACTGCATTTCACCGCATGTGGAAAATTAAAATCAATCGCCCTATTTACAGCCGTATCTTATTTTACTGGCTGCTGTTGCTTGCGGTCCCAGTATGTCTAGCATTAGTTGTTGGCATTCGCTCGGCCACCTATTTCACGCAAGTTAGCGAATCGATTGAAAATCAATTCATGTTTTCAATTTGGACCACGTTATTTTTGTGGTTGATGTTCACCATTATTCCGAATGTGAAAGTAAAATTGTTTGCGGCACTTCCACCGGCAATTTTAACCAGTATCGCACTGAACTTAGTGCAGTCTTCATTTCTATGGTTTTCCTTGAAAGTATTTAAGAAGAACAAAATCTATGGATCCCTGGCCAGTTTTCCAATTTTTCTGCTCTGGCTTTTAGTTATTTGGTACGTTATTCTCTGTGGAGTTTCCTTATGCTCTTTTTTACAGCAAAGAA
>JAYUTU010000361.1:0-9679 GCA_043754975.1 Bdellovibrionales bacterium
ATTATGCAGCCACTAAAGTGGCTAGGCGACCCATATCACCTAGTTCGTTAGACACCGTTGCTTCCTTCCGGACCTAGCGGAATTCACTAAAAAATCTAGCGTATGGGACCTAGCCACTTGTGGGTGTAGCTGATCCGGCAGGTTCTATCAGTGGTTAATGCGATGAGCTACCCACAATTACCAACTTAATTAAGGTAAATTCTTGTTGGGCTGCGGAAGCTAATTTTCTTGCTGTGTTTCAGGGCATTCGCCTTACAAAAATCAGCGTTTGCTATCTAAACTTTGGACACGTGGTGCAGCCGAACATGTCTCAATTCGAGAACTCGCCGCCACTTTTTTTGTAAGGACGATTTTACCGCGTTTGGGCTGTTTGAAAGTTGCTGGCTTCCTTTTTGGATAGTTGTCCTATGTAGGAGAACTTTATGAAAAACATTTTTTCGAAAACACTGGTTTGCGGAGTTATTGCATCGTCATTTATTTTGGTGAATTGCCAGAAAAGCCCAACAGGCCGCGGAGTCAAAGGCAAGATCGGTGCGCCACAGTCTCCCGCTGACAAAAATGTTGCCGAAGCTGCTAAAGATCTGATGATCAAATGCTCTCCTGAGTTTATGAAAGAATACACTGTATGGCAGGTAGCCATCGAGTCTACAGAAGTTAAAAATTTAAAAGAGATTAAATCCAAAGACGATTTGGACAAAGAGCAGTTAGCGGATTTGGCAGATTTTGCTAAACAGCTAGAAAAAAAGACTGGCTATGTAAATTCTGAAATTAAAAAAATGCAAGCCGATCGAGACAAGCTTTCGGCAGATAAAAAACAAGAAACTAAGACTTTAGACGGGTGTTTTAGCGAAGGTAAAAAACGTGAGGACTATGCCTTCGAAGCGATTCGAAAATCTACAAATAGTGTTTTAGCAAGAATCAGCAGCTTAACCGGAATCGAAAGTGCTGGCAGCAAGCAGCATGAGCTTGAGCGTGCAGCCCATTCTGACGTCACCAAAAAGGCAGAATTTTATGTGTCTGAAAAATTCAACGCCGCTTTAGATGAAAAAAACTTTGAAGAGACATTTTTTCAATCCGGTAAAATAATGACTGGCGAAGCAGAGCGAGCAAAAGCGATCGAAGATGAAAAATCTTCTCTTTGCTACGTCGACAAAACAGCTGGAAAATTAGATGACCTAGATAAAACATTGAATGCAATGAATGTTTTGGAACTGAACCAAATAGGTACGAAGGCCAAACAAGCAGTCGTTATGATGAGTGGCGATAAAAACTATATCATCAGCTGCGTTATGCCAGCTAAGAAAAATTTGACAACTGCGTTTCGTGAGGCCATGGGCATGTTGCTTCAGTCGAAAGAGCAACGCGAAAAAAATAAGGCCAAAGAAAAAATCAGCGCTGACAAAGTAGAGGAAAAAGTTGCAGAAAAAAAGACAGCAAAAGCTGAGACCACTGACAAAAAAGCGGAAGATTTAGCTAAGAAAAAATTAGCGATCGAAAAAGAACGACTAGAGAACGCTCGTAAAGCGACTGCTCAGGTTTTAGAAAAAAATAAGAAATCAAAAACAAAACTGACAGCAGACGAAGAGATCGAAGCCGTATTGAAAGCCGAGCGCGAAGCAGCTGAAAAAGAGCATGAGCTTGAGGAACAAGAAAATTTAAAGCGCATGCAAGCTGATCTCGAAGAAACAGCAGCAACTAAGTAAATAAAACTTTCTCCAGGCTTTCTGTTTCTTCAGCCCAGTAGCTGTAAGAGCCAAAGTCTGGAAACAGTTTCGGAAAACTGGGATCTTTCCACCGGTTCATAATCCAAATCGCATAATTAATAATTCGGTAACCACGTAACAACGGAATTAGTTCTAGCTGCTCACTTGGAAAACTACTGAGTTCGGAATACCCCGCAACTAAATTTTCATATTCAATGCTGCCAGTGGTTTCTGCCGACGGTAGCAACATCCAAAAATCTTGTATGACCGGCCCGTTGATCATGTCATCAAAATCAACCACTACAAAACTTTCATCAGCAGCCTCTAAAATGTTACCACGATGCAGATCCCCGTGGGTGCGAATGAATGGCACATCCTGCAATTGATCATCTAAATTATCAAAAATCTCGTAAGCAGCTTTTTCATAACGTCCGCTGACTTCAGGAGATACCATTTTCAGTAATTGCTCTAGGGCTTGCCACTTCGTATCTTCACTGGGGCCTAGGAAAGCTCTATGAACAGCGTCTTTACGTCGACCAATATTATGTAAACGCGCGATCCAGCGGCCTAATTTCTTATAGTGTTCGGGTCTAAATTCTTGCACTAAGCGCCCACGTACTTTATTAAAAAAAGCATAATTGATATTTTCGATTTGAGCTAGCGTCGAGCTATTTTTTAAAACTAGGGCTTCTGCAACTTCTAATGATTCGCGCTTTAGCTCTGCAGTAAACTCATGCTCATCTAATATAGTTTCTGTGCTCCAGCGCCCCGGGCGATAGTATTTTGCAATGATCGAGTCTCTATTTTCTAATTTGATTTCAAATACGCGGTTTTCATAAGAATTTAATTGGATGAGCTCGCCAGTGACATTGTAACCATTTTTTTCAGCACTCAGCAGAATTAAGTTAGGATCTAAATTATAAAAAAGGTCAGAATCGTGTGCGGTGTTCAGCATAGCGATCAAATGTACAACAATGAAAAATTTTCTGCCAGCTCTGATTTGTTAAAGCTTATAACAACTTTACCGCCTGACTGACCCCGGGCAGGGGGCGTCCCAGTTGGCCGCGGGCTTGCTTTGTTCTAGTAGCTGAAACCAAATTTTTTTATGGCCGTGGAGGCTCTTATGACAAAGTTTAGCGCAAAAACATCATTACTTTCTTTAACGGTTATTGTTCTGCTAGCCGGCTGCGGTAAAAGTAAAGAGCTTAAAACTTCGGGTGCTGTGTCACCACCAGCTTCACCGTCAGCACCACAAGTAGTAACTCCGCCAGCACCGAACCTGCCAGATTTAAGCAGCACGGCTCCGCAGGTTAACTTAAATCCTAACAACGACTTACTTCCTGATGATGGGCGCCAGCCAGTGGCTACTGACACCAATGATTCAGAACAGTCTAAAAAAACTGATGAAAGTAATGGTAGCAACGACGGACTGGCTGCAGAGTTTAAGACTTACGGCCTTAAGGTTTCACCAGAGCAGCAAAAATTAAATAAAAAATTAGCTGAGGCCATCATTGGCGCACGATTAGTTTCTACTGGCTCTTCAGATATGCAGCTTGATTTAGCTATCGATGAAACAGTCAATGGTACTGGCGGTTTAAAAAATTACCGCCTGAAAGCGACTGCTGATGGCGACATGCTTAAGGTTTCGCAAATATCTGCCAATGGAGACTTAGATTTTCAAGGTGGCTTTGTGAAATGTTTAACGGTAAACGGTGACTGCAGCACGGCCTACGCAAAAATAAAGTTATCGGGCGCCTACACGCGTTTAATTTTTCGTAGAGCTCATACCAACAGACATTTTTTGACGGAAAAAAATATTACAAATAATCGCTCTTTTGATTTATTAAAAAGTTACATTTTAAATTCATCGGGTGATTTAGAAACAAATCAGAAAATTGAAGCTGTAGAAACAGCATCGTTTGAAGTCATCAACGGGCGCTCTGCGACAGGCGTGATGTTAACAACGAAAGATCAGCAAATGATTGGACTCAATGTTCCAGTTGCGACGGCCGCGAAGCAAACCGATTTAAATGTTCCAGTTGCTATCTCAGCAGATCTTTCGAAAAGTTATCCGCTACCAACTGGTGCCTCGTTTTCACAAAAACTAGCAGCTGGAATTTCGGAAGCTCGCTTAGTCGAAAGCACAGGAGTCGGTCAGTTGAAAGTAAAATTAACTTTAGGAACGGGCTCTGAAAAAGGCGCGATCTGGTTGCTGACGACGCCAATTAAAAAAGATACGTTGTCGCTAGAAAAAGTTCGTCAATTCGAAGCAAAAGTTAAAAATTTCTAGACTAAAATTTCAGCATTTTATTTTCTAATTAGGGGCTATCATGGCCCCAAATTCATTCGGCCCTTTAATTGCTTTGTAGTGTTTCGTACGAAAACAAAACTACAAACTCTTAGGGGGATTCATGTTCAGCAAAATTTTATCGAAAGCGGTTTTACTAATCATTTCAACTGCTTGTGTTGCCAACGCCTACATTGTGCCCGGACTTCCAGCACCACTTCCAGGTTACGAAGAACCATTTCCTGGTGACACCAACGAACCATGTGATAACCCCTACGAGCCCTGCCAACCACAGTACCCAGGAAATCCATATGATCCCAATCCAGGCCACGATGACCAGCCAGATTACGGCCAAGGCGAAGTTAAGCGCGTCTACATTGGGCGCTCTGTTCGCAACGAACGCTTACCACTACGTGAGCTTGCTGGTTTAGGTTCTGCGTATCGCGGTTACGAAGTGGTTTCTGTTCGTGCGCGCACGCGCCCAAACAGCAATGCAACAACAACGGTTCAATTAGTTGCCGACGGTCGTGTGATTGCGACCCAAAGAAATCCTGGATATCAAATTGATTTACGTCCGCAAATTCGTGCGGAGCTTGGCACTGTTGTGCGCTCGTTGCAGTTAACTGTTTCTGGTTCGACGTACATCGAAGATATCGAAATTCAAGTTGTGCGTGGGAATGGCGGCGGTGGTGGTTATGATCCACAACCAGGTTATGGTCAACAGCGCGTTGATATTCGAGTGGATCGCTCTATGTATGGAGATGACCGCATTGATTTAACTCAGTATGTGAATCTGTCGCAGTACCGTGGGTATGCTATCGAAGAAGTGATCGTGACTGGCTCGTCTCAGTATGAAGTTGCGTTTCTGGATTTGTTGATTAATAGCTTCAATCAAGGACAAGCAACGTTGTCGCAGTACCGACAAAACCACAGTTACCGTTTGAATAATCGACCTGTAATCGGTCGTGATGCTAGCAGCATTGCTTTATATTCACGCGGTAATTTAACGATTGAGCGCGTGACATTAGTTCTTTCGCGCTAGTTATTTTTTAATGGCTTAACGGCTAGATAAAACTTGTCAAAAATGGCGCCTCGTGGGAAGAAAACTACAGGCGCTTTTTTATGGGGAAAAAATGGAAATTTCAGCAAATTTGTTAAACCAAAATACAGAGAATTCAATAACTTCGGCGGTATCACCAATTTTATCAGACTATATGGATTACCGTGTTTATCTGGCTGAATTTTACCATTTTAAAAAGCAGCAAACTCGGTTATCGATTCGCCCGTATTCCTATGCCATTTTTTCTGCAGCAGCGGATATTAAATCTCCCAATTATTTAAAAATGATCATTGAAGGAAAAAGAAATTTGTCACCAGACATGGTCGGTAAATTCGCTAAAGCGTGTAGTTTAAATAAATCCCAAACTGAAGAGTTCCGCCTTTTAGTTTTTTTTAATCAGTCTGAAGATCCTGCGGATCGCAATTATGCGCTGAAACTATTATCTGAATACCGCATGGAACAAAAAATAAAGCTCGGTGAGCTAGACCGTAAAGTTTTAGAAAAAGTTCCGAACTGGATTGGCTGGATCATCTATGCACTGGCAGATCAAGCGGGTGTTACGTTTCAGGTTTCTCAGTTAAAAGAAATACTTCGCAACAAGGCTTCAGAATCAGAAATTGTTGCAGCTCTTGATGGCTTATTAAAATCAGGAGAGCTTGCCAAAGACCCTGTTACAGGCCAAATCACCAAAGGTAAGCCCACTGAGGCCCCAGAAGAAATTCCGTCCGCGTTGGTGCGCAAATTACAAATGCAGCTGATGTATTTGGGGTTAGAGTCCTTGTATCAGGATCAACCGAACGAGCGCGAATTTGGTTCGTTAACAGTTTCGTTAACCGAGAAAGAATTTGAAGAGCTAAAATTCAAATTACGGCAGATGCGAAAATCTTTAAATAAGGATAATTCTATAGCAAGACTTGCAGACAAAGGTCAGCGAGTGTACCAACTGAATTTACAATTATTCCCCGTAAGCAACGCATCAAAAATCCTTGATGCCTAAAAAATAACTGTTAAGAATTTACCAACATTAAAAAGTGAAATGATTAATTAAGGGTCTATTTGACACTGGAAAAACCTGTGTGTTGTGGAAAAACCTGGGGATTCGGTTGATAACTCACTCTAAAATTAAGAATTCTATACAAAGTTTGGTTGATCAGCAGCCAGAAAAACGCGCCGCACAAACACTGCCGATACAAAATGCACCACCCATTTAACTTACATAATTAACTGGAAAAGTGAAATGAAGTGAAAAGATTAGAGTAAAAGCTCATAGATATTTCTGCACAAAGCCAGTGCATTGGGGAAATTTCGGAAACCCCATGCCAGAAAAAAATGCGTGCAAAATTCTGCCAAAAACTGTGCTACAGTGATGGCAGTTTTAAGTATTTCAAAGTGGGGGCGTAACGGCTTCGACGTGGAAGCTGAAGCAAGAGGAGCATGCCGGGGAGAATGAGGACCTCGATAAAAACATTCACTTTTTACTATCAAACGATAGTTTACAATTAGCAGCTTAGTCTGCTTTTCGGTGTTCAGGTCAATCGCCGATGTTGGCTTGAAATACCGTCACTGATGTCGGATCGGTCTGCGTGGGTTTCTCAAGCGCGCAGGCTTAAGAGTTACTGGGGGAATGATTCAGGAAATTTTGTTTGTGGAAGTTCCCGAGTTAAAATTAAAACATAGACTAAGCATGTAGCGCCTTTCTGTGGATCTTTTGCGGACGGGGGTTCAACTCCCCCCGCCTCCACCATTTTTCTCGCATTATAGGGCACCCTCGTTATATAAGACTTGGGTGCCGAATTTTAAGACCATTACGAAAATATCAATGATTTTAATAAGTTGTATTACAAGAATTTCGCCAACTCGCATTAAAAACCACTGACACCCCATTACAAAAATATCTCGTGATGCCCCCTTGATGTCCATTGGGCATCACTGACTACATAAAAAGTAAGTGTGTAGTCAAATTAGTGGACAATCTCATCTCTTTACGGCACAACTCGGCCTATGAGCAAGCGAACGAACAAAGTTATCGTTAGTCCAGAGGGACGGATTTTAAAGAGCCTTAGAGAGAAACACGGCCTTTCAATGAAACAGGCTGGGCAAGCCCTTGGAGTAAGCGACTCCTACATTTCGCAAATTGAGAATGGCCGTGCTGATTGTCCAAAGGACGATAGGCTAAAACCCTATTTAGACCTCTACGGAAAAATTGGAGCGAAATACTTTTATGAACTTTGCCGTAATTGGGAAAAGGAAAGCACAGACGAGGATTTCATAAAAGACAATGCGAGCAAGCTCACCAAGGACAATCAAAGCCTTATCAAGGCGATGATGGAAACGATGCTGGCAAGAAAATAAGACTATTGTCCTGTCGTCAAAAAAATCTCGCTGAATTTATGAGGTTAAGCCTTAATTTTGTTTAGGATTTTTACGATAAGAGACGAGTGAGGGATTATGAGCGAAGACCAAAATAACGAAAGTAAAAAAACCAAGAAAAAGAAAATTGGTGTTTACGAAAAAAATGCGGACGGCTGGCTGAAAGAGCGAGACGGTATTTTTGCTCACCCCACTCAAAAACTTTACGATGTGCGAGTGTATCGCAGAATTAAAGTTGATGCGAACAAACCGCCCAAGCAAGTTTTCAAACGGGCAAGAAACATCCCCAGCCTAATGCTCGCAATTCAAAAACGGAACGAATTGATGGAGGAGTTGGCTCACCTCGCACTAAAACACGAGGGCAAAGACGCTACTTGGGAAAATGCTTTGGAAGAGTATTTTGGAAGATTAGATAACCGATACAAAGACAAAAAGATTTCTTTCAACACGATGGACACCACCATCAGCACTTTGAAAAAGCATACCTCGCATTGGAATAAACTTTGGTTGAGTGATTTCACCAGCGATAAAATTGAAAGTTTCATCAACAGCGAAGATTTGAAAAAGAATGAAGAAGAAAAAGTAAAAGCAGCTACGAGAGCGAATATCCTCAAATTCATTCGGGGTGTTTTCAAATATATGGTTGATAAGGGCCGAATGAAACACAACCCAGCGATGGGGATTTATATTCGTGGCAGGAAAAAGCTAAATTATCCCGATGTGATGAAGCACAACGATATGATTGCCCTGATTGACTATGCCAAAACCGTAAATCCAGAATGGGCTGATGTTTACACGGTAGCTTACCTAACAGGAGCAAGGTCTGGCGAATTATTTTCTTTGAAATGGGAAAATGTAAATTGGGACAGCCGACTACTTGTCATTAGAGAAAGCTACGATTGGAAAACCGAAAAGCATCAGCCTACCAAAGGGAAAAAAGACCGCACAGTTCCAATCAATTTAGATTTGTTAGAATGTTTTTTGGCTTTAAGAGGCAAATACGGCGAATATATTTTGCCTCGTATTCAAGACTGGAAAAATGGAAAAGCAGCCCAAATTATTCGTCAGTTTCAAAAGGCAATCAAGATTAGACCGACCAAATTTCACGGCATCCGTGGAACTTTCATCACCAATCTTTTATTACAAGGTGTTCCCGTTATCAAAGTTCAAGCAATGGTTGGCCACGACGACCTAAAAACAACATTGATGTATGTAGGAATGCTCGCCGAGGAAACCAAAGGGGCAACCGATGTCCTTACTCTAAAAGCAGTGAATAATATTGTAAACCTCACTGACGCTGAAAAAAGAAGAATACCCTCTAAATAAAAATTACCCCGCCTTTTTTAAGGTGGGTATTTCAGGCATTAGCCCCAAATTTCTGTGCTTAAAAAGCCGTTCTCCGTAGAAAATTTCATTGTATATGTTTTGTTTTTTGGCACCGGATTTTTTTCAAGACTGAAACGGATTAGCACCTCCAAAGCGAACATATAAGGGATTAGTTCATTCATCACATTTGTTTGATTTCCAAAGTTGAAAAAGTCTGGCCGCCCATTTTCATCAACATCAAACTTCACAAAAAAGCCTCCACACTCGTCAGCAATTTCTTTGATTTTTCCATATAGTTTTTTACCGCTGTCGCTCATACAATTCCTTTCTGTTTTTGAATTGCGACCTCCGCAATCCTCACTATTTAAATACCCATTCGCCGTTTACAAATTTAAAAAAGCCAAAGAACAATTATTAGAAATGAATAGGTATGAGTTGAGCCAAAATATTTTTTAATAATGCTCGCAATGAGAAAATTAATATTAAAATGAGCGGTGATGACCTGTTTCCGTGTTGGTCATCTGTTAGGCCGATGATAGCAGTCAGTCTTTTGTCGTAAGACTTACGGCTAAAAACGCATCTTTTTCCAGCCGATACTAAACTTTCCCAGCCGTTCACCGAGAAGACAAACATACACAGGGAGATTTTGTATGTGGCTCACGATTGATGAACTGGCGGACTATTTAAAAGTTTCAAAAGAAACTATTTACAAGATGGCGAAAGCCAATAAATTGCCGTCATCAAAAATTGGAAATCAATGGCGGTTCAATCGTCAAATCATTGACCAATGGCTGGTGAGCCAAACGAATTTTCCTACAACACTCGCTGATAAATCAACAGGACGAGACTACACGGAGGTTAAATAATGGGCGCAGCTATATTAGAATTTAAACCAAGAGAACAATTAAAAGAGTTTACGGCAGGGAGAAGCAG
>JAYUTU010000362.1:0-20490 GCA_043754975.1 Bdellovibrionales bacterium
AAGTCGTGGGCCCTTGTATCAGCGGGCTCTGCAGTTGGCACAGGTTGATTTGACAGCACGAAAGGAACAACGGCAGCTTCTGAGTACGTTGCCTGTTGAGACTAATTTTTTAGTAACTGAATATAAAAATTTTTTTCCGTCCTTAGGAACTGTAAAAATAAAAGGTACAGCGCAGACAGAGGACCTTCTGCATTTTATCAACACCCTGGAGTCGAACCGTATCCGCCTTGATTTTAATTCACAACTGACGGCAAAACAATTCACCCAGTTGATTCCAAAACTTCCAAGAAATTTAGAATATATCGAAGATCCGACGCCGTGGAATTCAGACTGGTGGACCACTTGGAATCAATTAGTTCCCCTTGCGTTTGATTTTGCTAAAGCGGATCCGTTTCAGTTTCTTAAGGCCTGGACGTATTTAATAATAAAACCTAGCCGCCAAAATGCAGAAATCTTAATACAAAATTGCCAGGCAAATAATAAAAAATTTTACTTTGACGTCGGCGATGGATCACCCCGTTGGCTTTGCCCATGGCCTTCGGTATGCGCAAATGCAGACAGAAGGTGTCAATGGCTTTTCTACTTTAGATCTTTATGAAAGCACTGACTTCCATTTGTACTTTCAAAAAGAGAAAAGCCAAATTGCAATGAAGAAAAATAATGATTACGGCATCGGAATGACAGCGGCTTTAGAAAATTTGCTATGGGCCCCCGCATGATCACTTATAATTTATTAGCCAATGTTTTTAATCAGTTGCTAACAAACCCAAGATCAACACCGCAGGAAAAATCGGATCAGTTTGATCTAAAACTTGAATTTGAAAAACACTACGGCAATAAAAATTATTTTTTAGTTCCAAGCTCAGGATCTTCAAAGGGCGCTGATGAAAGTGTAAAGCTGATTGCGCTTCACCATGATGCCGTTATGAATTCAGCGCGGCGGGTGGTCTCACAGTTTAATTTAACCAGCCAGATGGCGTGGGGCTGCGTGCTGCCACTTTTTCACGTGGCAGGCCTTGGCATTTATGCCAGAGCTTTCGTAGCTCGCGCACCAGTGCATCAAGCCGTGTGGGACCCACGCACTTTGACCAGCTGGATTTCTGAAAAAAATATCCAGTTGCTGTCGTTGGTTCCGGCCCAAGTTTTTGATTTAGTTAAATACAAAATTTCGGCACCCAAAAATTTGAAATATGTATTTGTTGGTGGGGCTAATCTAGATCCTGGCTTAAAAGAACAGTTTCTGGCCTTGAGCTGGCCCCTGATTGAAACCTACGGCATGACCGAAACAGCGTCGATGATAGCGCTTGGTCCTGCAAACAATATGCGGTTACTGACAGACATCGAGGTTGGTCTTACTGAGGGGCAATTAAAAATTAAATGTAATTCGTTAATGACTTGTTCCTTACAAAAAATAAACGAAGAAATTGTTTTTAACAAAATAGAAGATGGTTGGTATCAAACGGAAGATCTGGCGGAATTATCCACCCAGGGTCAAAACAGTGTTCTTAAATTACTAGGCCGCAGTACTGATTTTATTAAAATTAATGCCGAAGGTGTATCGCTAAATCAGTTGCGACACCTGTTGGCTAGTGACGCGCGCGTAGCGTTGATGGCGCTGCCAAATGAGCGGCGAGGTTTTGATATTGTGTTAGCGCACGAAAATGTGGAAAACATTGTGAACATCGTGGCTGAGTTTAATACTCAAGTGAAGCCATTTGAAATGATTCAAAAGATATATTCCGTGGATCAAATTCCAAAAACAGATCTGCAGAAAATTATGTATAAAAAATTAGAAGAAATGATAAAGGATTTACCGTATGAAAAAATATGAAACGCCCTGGTCCGTTGGATCCATGTTCATTTGCAATAAATGCGGGATTGCATTTGAAAAACCTGAAATGGCAGAAAAGCTAAAATCTGAATTACGTGGACACCTGAAGGATCAAGATCAGCATAAAAAAATTAGAGTCATGGTCACTGGGTGCTTAAGCGTATGTAATCGCGACGAACAGACCGTCATGTATCAGCCAAAGTCTGGACCTACTGAGGTTTTTACGATTGGGTCGGGAATGGGAAAAAATTTAGACGAACTGAAGGAATTTTTAAAAGAGAAGTTAAGGTAAGGTAAATTTATTTCCCTAACTGTTTTTCGCTGGCCGTTTCCGCATTCAGCACAGCGGTAATTTCTTCTGCAGACCAAAGCTTACCTTTACCAACGCCAGGGCAAAACGCAGCAACATCTTTGGCCCAGGATTTTGCAGTCATCACTTCGCTCCAAAAAGGCCATGTTCGGCACTGTGAAGGCCTAGCCTCGTAAACCGAGCACTTTTTATTATCTAAGAACATGCAATCCGGATCTTTTGGATTTTCCTTTAAATGCCAAACTCCGCCGGTTCTATCACAATATTTTTTCGTGAATTCTGCGGGCTTCATATTAAAATAATCAGCAAAGCGTTTTCGATCCTCTGGCGTTAGAAAGACGAAACCAAATTCACCGTGGGATGTGCAGCATTTTCCTGATCCTTGGCATTCGAAGCGAAGGCCGTCTTTAAAAAATCGTTTGTCATCAGCCATAATTAATCTGCTTTCAGAAACGGAAGTAGTTTAGATTTCATTTCACCTGGTAAATCTATTTTCTGGAAGCTTTTTTTATCTAGGCACGTGTGAACCATTTTTACGACCGCGTGCACGTGGCTTCCGTGTTTAAAGGTGTAGTGCATTTGAAACGAAGACGTCGAAAACTGTGCCACCACAACGTCGATGTCGTAGGTCTCACCGGCTTGGAACGGGCGCTGATAGTCCGATTCTGCCCGTCGAATAGGAACCACGTATTTGTTTTCTTTGAACCACTCAGCCCAGGAATAGCCTGCTTTTTGGATAAAAAGCTCGAAGGTATCGTGAGCAAGAGTGAATATTTGAGCAAAATACATAATTCCAGCTGGATCTGCCTGGTGGAATTTGATTTGAATTTGGTTTTTAAAGATTTCAGCCATGAAGACAGCATAGGCCGAAGCGTTTCTTGACTCAAGACGCAGAATTAACAAAACTGCCTACCGATGACAATTAAACTGCACGCGTCCCAAGATTTTCCGGCCTACTTGCCAAAGCTGAATGCGCTTTACGAAGAACTTTTTTCCGGTGGTAAAGGCTTTCGTGCTAAATTAGTGGGTCTGGTGGCGGGGCCGCTCGGAATCAGTTCACACACACAAAATTTATTGAATCAGACGGTTGAATTTATTCATAATGCGTCTCTTCTGCATGACGATCTTGTGGATCGATCTAATCTACGCCGCGGAAAAAAAGCCGCCTGGCTCAAATACACGCCAGAATATGCAGTTCTTGCTGGCGATTATCTGCTAGCCCGCGTGATGGTGAATTTATCAGGTCACGGAAATATTCGTTTAGTGCAGTACACCAGCCAAGTTATCAGCGATCTGCTCGAAGGCGAATGGCTACAAGATTCAATTGTTGGGGATTACTTTATACAGCTTGAGCAATTAGACCGAATTCATAATTTAAAAACAGCATCGTTGTTTAAATGGTGCTTGCGCGCGCCGTTTATTGCCAACGAGCGCTACGATGAAAATTTACATCATGTGCTGGAAGAGCTGGGCACACTGCTGGGTCAATTGTTTCAGCGGGGTGACGACCTGCTCGATTACGATATTCGCAATGATGAGGGTAAAACTTTACTAGGCGATTTAAAATCTGGGTATCTCAATTCGTTTGGAACTTTTTTAACAAAAAATATGTCGCGTCAGCAAATTGATCTGCTGATAAAATCAAAATCATTAGACGAACTCTACCGCAGCCTTAATCCTGATACGGCCACAGGTAAAAAAATATTCCTTACGAAAGTTTCTGAATTTGATTTGGTTAATGAAAAAATGATTCAGCTGTATCAGCATTTGTTAATACAACTGCAAAGCCTTCTGAAGCCCGGCGAAGATAAAATAGTCGCAAATTTAAAGCCACTGACTGAGATCCTTTACTGGCGACGAAAACCCTGATGAGCTCCCCCCAATTTATTTCGCTGAAAAAATCAGATCCCCTTTTCAATAGCTATTTAATGGGGACAGCACAGAATGGGCTCAGACCCATACCATTTAAATCCTTAAATGTGGGCCAGCACGATGAGCTGGTCACGTTTGAAATGAAATCAACAACTGAAATTAAAAAGCCAACCGTCTTTGTGCAGATAGCTCAGCTGATGAAAATAAAAAGCTATTCACTCATTTTATTTCCACTGTTCTTTGTGATTGCAAAAAACAGTGCGGCAAATCAGCTTTCTGATCCTTTAAGCTTAGCATTTGCGGCGGCATCTCTTATTTTAATTTATGGCGGTTTGAATATGCGAAACGATGTGGCTGACCATATTTCTGGATATGACCGAGTCAACATGTCACTAGCAGGAAAACCCATTTTAGCGGGATGGATCACTGCGGCTAAGCTATCGCGGGCATCGTGGGTTATTTTGAGTGCTGGTGCGGTGCTTGCGCTTCCGGTGATTTTACTGCAATTTGAAATATGGAAAATTGTCGCTGTGGCCAGTCCACTTCTGATTGCTGGCCAATTTTTGAAGACAAACTCGTATAAAGACAAATGGTTTGGTGAATTGGTTCTATTTTTTTTAATGGGGGTTGGTGTCGCCGCTGGTTTTCAAGTAGCGTCTGGTGCAGTGCTAGATGCAGAAATAATTTCATTTGGAATATTTTGGGGAAGTATTGTTTTATTTCTAGTACATGTAAATAACTTTAGCCATGTGTTGAGCTCGACTCAGGCAGGAATACAAAATTCTATTACAAAATTAGGCTTTGATAATTCGAAAATTTTTCTGGCCAGCTGGTGGGGCCTTTGTTTGGTTTTATGGACTGTATTTCATGCCGTATTTGCAACGGGTATTTGGATGTGGCTTGGAACATTATGTTTACTGGCAGCTGCTATCCCGCTGCTGAGAATGCTTCACCGCGCGCGCAGTCCAGTGGGCTCGGATTTAATTAAAATTCGATTACTTGCCAACACGCAGGTCCAAGTCATGCTATTTTTATTTTTTATCGAAAAAATTTGGTCACTTGTAGGCCTGCAGAATTTATGAATCTGATCGGTCCTGATTCAAAGCTAAAAAAGCGTTGGGAAAAATTTTTAGAAGCCGAAGCTGCAGATTTTCAATCCATTCAAAGCATTGATTTTTCAGCCGACATTCCGGTAATTCAGGATCTTCAAGGCCGCAAATTTTCGGTTGATTTTGTTTCTGACCGAAAAAATTACAACAAAAAAAAAGGATCTATAAAAACCGAATTCCTCAGTAAAGCCTTAGGTGCAGGAAAAAAAGGGCTAAATGTTTTGGACATAAGCGCAGGCCTGGCCATTGACGCCATTTTCTTAATGCAGCTGGGTTATAAAGTCACTGCGTTGGAACGAAATCCAATTATTTTTTTGGCATTAGATACGGCTTACAAAGCACTTCCTGCTGCAGATAGTGAAAAAATTAAATTTATTTATGCGGCAGCTGAAAAATATATAGAAGAAATGTCAGACCACTATGACATCATGTATTTTGATCCCATGTTTCCTGAAAAAAAGAAATCAGCACTGCCAAAGCAAGAAATGATCCTCTTCAAGCAGCTTGTTGGATCAGACGATGATGCCAGCCACGTGGTTCACTGCATTTTGCAGTCAAAAAAAGTTTCTCGATTGGTTGTGAAGCGACCGCTCAGGGGCGATTTTTTGTTTCAAAAACCGCAGTCGAGTCTTTTGGGTAAACTAATTCGGTTTGATATATATGGAGGTCTTAAATGACTCAAATGATAAAATCTGCAGTTAAAGACGTATTTTTTTCGTTCTCTCCGCAGCTTGCTCAGCTGGAAGCGATGATAAATCTAGATTTTAAATTAGGCGAAGAACGCTTGCAGCTCATGAAGCTTTGCTTTTCCCCACTGGCTGTGTGGCCTTTACTATTAGGGCTACTCTTGATTTGTGTAGACCCAACGAAGCACCTTTGGAGTTTGCAGTGGGTGCTGCAGGGGAATTATCAAATTACTTTTATGCTGCTCGATGGCCGTTTGGCGAATGTATTTACATTCTATTTAATTTTTTTCGTTATTGCCCGCAGACTTAGAAGTGATTATCTGCTGATCGCTAGTGTCTTTTATTTTTTAGCAAAATCCGATTTGCATTTTCATTTAGCTTTAGCCGCAGCCTTGGGAACTTTTTTAGGACGAGGTATTTATTTATTATCGCTTGGCAAAACGTTGGCAAGTGAAGCTAAGCAGCTTTGGAAAATAGTTACATCGTTACAGTTAGCGGCAACTTTAGCTTCGACCGTTATCACTGTCTGGGCGTTACAAAATTTGACGGCACAGGGCTATTTTAGTCAGTCTATGACCATCAACCGTAGCGAATTTTTCATTTGCAGCATTGGGTTACATTATTTTTTGCAGTTCGTGGTGCTCAGCACCTGGGGGCATTTTCGGCAGCAGAAACTGTTTGAGCCCTCAGATTTTCCTACCTGCTATTCGACCAGTACCTGGCTAACGAAATTAAAACTTCGCTCGCAGTTTATTAAGAATTTGAAACCGCATGTGGCCTCCAAAATAAAATTGCACCAATCTAACTTAAACGAGCTGCAGATGATCAAAGATCAAAGTCCAGTTTCGATCCCAGCAAAAATTGCGAAGATATTACAGACAGAACTTGAGTATTTAAAATTGGCGTCTTCACGGTTGACCCCTGAGTAACATCTGATCAAACTGTCACTATGCCCGATGACAGCCAAAATTTAAAAAATAAAATTGCTGAACTTGAACTTGCATTAAAAAGCAAAAATGAAGAGGTCATGATTTATCGTCATGAGCTCATGAAGTTTTCAAAACAGTTAGATCACCTTATGTCGAGTGTTTCAGTAGACATGAAATTTTTAGCTGAAATTCAAAAAGTACTGGCTCCAACGCATTTGCCGACTATTCCTGGTTTCGAAATCAGTAGAAAATTTGTTTTTGGCACAAAATCAGGCGGCGATTATTTTGATTTTTTTGAATTTGAAGACAAGTTTCGTTTCGGCATGATGGTGGCTTCGTCGTCGGGGTATGCGATGTCAGCAATATTTTTGTCATTTATTCTGAAATTCTCACACGCGCTCCAAGCCAAAAAAGGAAATCCGCCAGAACAAATACTGCAGAAAGTGGGCGAGGAACTTAAAGCTGCAGCGGCGCCTTTGGATTTAACCCACGCCTTTTATGCTGTTGTCGACCGTAGGGACTATTCATTACGGTTTTGCTCGGTGGGTAAAATCTTAGGATTTTATTTCGCGCCTCAGAAGCCACTCTCAATTTTGAAATCGACTGTCAGCCCACTTGGTCAGCAGTTTTCTGAAACGCTGACGTCGGCCCAAATTGAATTGGAACCCGATTCTCGCCTGTGTGTCGTGACAGATGGGCTATCGGATGTTTTGGGAGTAGAGCGTATAACGCAAATTATCACAGAGAAATCAAAAAGTTCCGTTCATGATTTAAGAAATGAATTGTTATTCCAGGCGCAGCAAAAAACTGGATTGTCCGAGCCCCTCCGCGACCAGACCGTGGTCGTTATCGAAGTGGCTGGCCGAGTGATAAAGCTAGCCAAATAGTAACCGCTTTGATAATTCTAATGGGCTAACAGGTTAAGTTTGCAAATTCAGGATTGAGTTTTTTTCAAGGAGTTCCGATGGCTGAAATTACAATATACGATGGTGCATTAGATAAAGGTCTCGAGGGCGTAGTTGCTTGCACAACTGCGGTTTCTTTTATTGTGGGAAATACTCTCAATTACCGTGGTTACACGATCGAAGATTTGGTTACAAATTCAACGTTTGAAGAAGTTATTTATCTTTTATGGAACAACCGACTGCCATCACCAACTGAGCTCGATAAATTAAAAGCTGATTTAAATAAAAACATGGCTTTAGACCCTGAATACATTACTGCTCTGAAAGGACTGCCAACGGATGTGCATCCAATGGCGTGGTTACGCACGGCTGTTTCTTTGATGTCTCATTGGGATAAGGACGCGAATGATAATTCTGTTGAAGCTAATATGCGAAAAGCTGTTCGCTTGACTGCAAAAATGGGCTCGATCGTTTGTGCCTTTGAAGCCATTCGAAATAAAAAAGAAATCTTAAATCCTGTTTCAGGAAAATCAATTGCTTGGAATTTTATGCGGATGCTTAAAGGCACCGAGCCTGATCCTGAATTAGTAAAAGTTTTTGACACCTGTTTGATCCTTCATGCAGATCATGAATTGAACTGCTCGGCTTTCGCCACACGAGTGACAGCCTCATCGTTGTCTGATTTACATTCAGCAGTTGTTTCTGCGATCGGTGCGCTAAAAGGCCCACTGCACGGCGGAGCCAACGAGCAAGTTATGGTGATGTTAGCCAGAATTGGTACTATCGAAAAAGCCAAGCAATTTGTGAAAGATGCTTTGGATGCAAAAGAAAAAGTAATGGGTATCGGTCACCGAGTTTACAAAGACGGCGATCCGCGTGCGGCTGTATTAAGAAAATTTTCAAAAACATTAACAGCGAAAATGGGTAAACCTGAGCTGTATGAAATGTCCGTGCTTATCGACGAGACCATGAATACGCAAAAGGGCTTAATGCCAAATGTCGATTTTTACTCTGCCACTGTGTACCATGCGATGGGAATTCCAACAGATATTTTTACTCCCATTTTTGCAGTATCGCGTATTGCAGGATGGATCGCGCACGCTAACGAGCAATATGAAAAAAATCGAATCTACCGCCCACGCGGTAAATGGCAGGGCAAAGAAGGTTTAAGCTGGAAGCCGGCTGATAAACGCTAATGGCTTCAGTATTCACAAAGATTATAAACGGTGAGCTAAGTTCTTACAAAATTCATGAAGATGAATTAACGTTTTCTTTTTTAGCATTAGATCAAGTTAATCTGGGTCACGTGTTGGTAATTCCGAAGCAAGAAGTAAATCACTGGTTTGATACTGAGACCGAGGCCTTTGTGCGTGTGCAGTTGAATTCGCAGCGGATTGCCAAGGCCATTAAAAAATCAACGGACTGTCCGCGTGTTGGTATTATGGTAGCTGGTTTCGAAGTGCCGCATTATCATGTGCATTTAATCCCAGCGTGGAGCATTCCTGATTTAGATTTTAAGAAAGCTAGACGTTTTTCAGATCTAGAAATGAAATCCATTCAGGCCAAAATAATTGCTGCTCTAAATTAATATTTAATTATTTACTTACTAAATTAGATTCTAAAAAAGTCCAATAATGTTTTGTTATAGGACACATCCAAAAAAGGATTTTGCCCCCGATTTCCAAATACGTTATTCTTGTAAGTAAGTCGCTCGACGGCTGGAAAGGTGGTGGTGTTATGAATAAATATGACATAACAAAGGCGGAGGTAGCGGTTTACTAACCGTTGCTAGCTTAGACGCGGTCTGAGAGGCCAAAACCTCCGCCGTAAGCGTCATGTTTAAGAGGCCGGCAAACACCGTAATGGATCCTGCCGGCCTCTTATTTTTTTAGTTCTATATTTTCTGATGAATTTCGCATACACACTAACTATGCGTATCCAAAGCTTCATCAACTCGGCACCAATAAATGCAATTTCTAAATCAACATCAGCAACTGCAGCAAAAATCACTCTTAAAAAAAATCCCTTCACACTAGAAGCTCTGCATGAGGTCGAAAATTGTGAAGTTTTGCATGCAGTCCAAGCTATTCAAGGTGCTAACAAAGCCTTTAGCCAGTGGAAATTAAGTTCAGTCCCAGATCGGATCACTTTGCTAAATAATATTATTCGTGTGCTGACAGAGCAAAAATCTGAATTTGCAAAACTAGAAGCCACTGATCAGGGGTTGCCACAGCACTTTATTTCCGATCATTCAGTTCAAGCCGCAATCGATGCTTTTATTGACGCAAAAACAGAACTAGAACAATTCACGCCACAGAACGGAATTTATTTTTCACCCGTTGGAGTTATTTCTATTATTGCCTCGTGGAATCTTTCAGTCCGAGTCATTTGCGAGCGTTTAGCTCCGGCATTAGCTGCAGGTAATGCCGTTCTTATTAAAGTGTCTTCGCAGTCACCAGTGACAGCAAATATTTTAGCAAGGATACTAGAGGCCGCCGCCGTGCCAATTGGGTTAGTGCAAGTGCTGATTTCGGAAGACCAAGATGTAAAAAATCTTCTGGTAAGCCATCCCGGAATAAAGGGAATTAGCTTTATCGGCCAGTTAAAAAACGCCGCCGATATTCTGAAACTGATCGCTAGCCAGTCTCAAAATCAATTTAAAAAAATTCAAATCGCAAGTGGCAGCAAAAACACGGCAGTCGTCCTGACAGATCCAAATGATTCTCAGTTTCAAGACATTATAGATTCTTTTATGCTAGGCCAAGGCCAGCTGTCGTGGAATTCAAACCGATTATTTATCTTAGAAAAGTTCGAAAAAGAATGGGAACAAAAAATACAGTCCTTTTTTTCTGAAATTCAGCCCGCAAAAAGCAGTGATGATAAAAGCAGTTGGGGGCCTTGCCTAAAGCCTGAGTCTTTTTCTCATTTTTCAGAAATTGAATCGGTGGCATTATCGGATCAAGCAAAACTAATTCAACCGCAGTTTAAATTATCAAGTCAGCAGCAACAGATGTTTTTGCGTCCAACGTTCACCAAAGACATGTCCAACTGTTCCACCCTACAACAAGATCAAGTAATGGCTCCGTTGTTTATTTTAAGCGTCGTCAAATATCCATTTGATATTGCCAAGTACTCGAACGTTTCCTATTACGGCCAGTCAGCACATATCTGGGCCCCTGACGAGAAAATTGAAAAAATCGCCGAGCAACTAGAAGTAGCTCAAGTTTTTAAAAATACATGGTCCGTGAAACAGCACCGACCAAATAGAGGCGTCAAACAATCGGGCTTTGGACTACAAGATTACCGTGTTTTTGGCGACTTTTTCTCAAGCGTCAAAATAATGACTTAATACTTACTGTATAGGATGAGTTTTGGCTCGTGTTCGGATTTCACATTGCGGGCAGTGGGCAATCTCTTTAATTTCAGTGGGTGCTGTGACCTCAAACTGAAGTTCAAGTGTGGTGTTACACAGCACGCAGTGGCACTGCAGCTGCAGATAGGCTTTTTGTTTGTTACTTAAGACCTTTTCATAATACTGAACTGTTTTCAATGAGATCTCCTGGTGAGTAAATCCGGTAAATTAGAACCTTGCAAAATCCGGCCACAGGCCTACGTCCGGGCTTCGGCGCTAACATCAGTTTTTAGCAGCCAAAACCCATTGATGAAAAATGCACTAGCCTTCAGTAACGGAGGAATAATGAAACATAAAATTTTAGTAACCAGCATTTTTTTGATGGGACTTACGTCGTGTATGAAAGTATCAAAAAAAGGCGAAGAAAATAAATCAGCACCTGCAACCAATCCTGCAGCAGAATACTCAGATCAGAGACATGCAGACAATCGCAGTGAGTTAACGTACGTGTACGATATTGAAGGCAAGGCTGGCCTTAAAAAAGTTCGCTTTACTGCGGCAGTATCCTGGCCAGAATCTGTCGTTGTAAAAAAAATAGACGGTGAAAAAAGCGCCGAATTTGGAGTTGAGTTTGATGAAGACTCTGAATGGTCTGATTTATTAATCTCAGAAAATAAAGTCAGCTACCAGTTTTTTTCAAAATTAGATGATCAACTGATATTATTAGAAGAAGTCGAAGTTTTGCCACCGTTAAACATGGACGTATTAGAAGATGTAAACTTAGCGCAGAAATATGCCTTGAATCACAAGACAAAACTTATTTATTTTGAAAAGCTAAGCTTGGGATTACAAAAACATATTTACTTAGATAATTTTTCTGGAAAAATTCAGATCCAAAATTTGGAGTCAAAGTCAGGTTTTATTCAATCTTATCCAGCGAATGCCCGTGCGGCAGCTGGCTTCGACGGAAAAGATGGCGGTATTTTAGATATTGAAATATTAAATGGTTCTGGTGATGTTACGGTATTCATGAAGGGCGAAAACGGCGGTACTGGATTGCCAGCACCGCCAGCTGATGCAGCACTAAATGGAGCACCCGGGGCACGAGGTGCTGCAGCGCTGTTTACTATGACAGCTAGTGTAGGTTTCCTTGCGCCTGGGTCATTTGTCTGCACTACAAAACCTGGTGACGGAGCTAATGGTGCCCGAGGTCTTACAGGCTACCCAGGTAATGACGGCAAAAGTGGCGGTCACACTGGAAAGGCAAATGTAAAATCGTTGGCGTCCCAGCTGGCAATTACTATTGATTCACAAGTAGGGTCGTTCGGTAGTGGTAGCGTTGGCGGAGCTGGTGGTATTGGCGGGGATGCTGGTGTGGCTGCTGACGGTGGTGATGAAGATTTGAAATTGGAACTTAAATCGAGAAATGTATGCATGGATAACGGAGTCGATAAATGTTACATCGGTATGCTGACATTGATAAAATGTGCTCCGGCAAAAGCGGGTGAGACTGGACCAGTCGGCGAGCGTGGACCACCAGGTAATAACGGTGTGGATGGAACAAAACAAAAAAGCTGCTTGTACCAAGGTGAGCAAAAAATAAAATGCATCAATGAGTGATGATATGCATCAATGAGTGATGATTTAACTAAAATCGAGTTTTAATTTTTGATCGTTTGTAAATTTTTCGAAGGCAATTTCAATTAACGCGGTGATCAGTTCCGCGTATTTTAACCCGCTGGCTTCCCACATTTTTGGATACATTGAAATTTGTGTGAAGCCGGGCAGGGTGTTTATTTCATTTACTAAAATATCACCATTTTTATTTATAAAAAAATCAACGCGAGCTAATCCATCACAACCTAAAACTTCATAGGTTTTCACTGCTAAACGTTGTATCTCTTTGATTTGGTTTTCAGGAATTCGTGCAGGAATAAGAATTTCAGCGCCATTGGCATCAACATATTTAGCATCATACGAGTAAAAATCGTGATTTACTTTAAGTTGACCAGGCAACGAAGCTTTCGCTTTTTGATTCAAGCCCATAACAGAACATTCAATTTCAAGTCCATCGTTGAACTGCTCAGCTAAAACTTTGTGATCGTACAAAAAGGAATCGCTGATTTTGGTGTTGTAATCAGTTTCATTTTCAATTTTATGCACGCCTACAGAAGAGCCGGCATTTGCAGGCTTGATAAAAAATGGTGTTCCCAGGTTTTTTACAAGGTCTGCATATTTTGGTAATTTATCTTTATGCAAAGTTTGGTATTTTGAGTTTTTAATTCCCGATTCGGTCATCAGTCGCTTCATGAATTCTTTATCCATGCCAACAGCCGATGCTAAAACGCCGCAGCCAACAAATGGCAGTTGCACGACTTTGAATAAGCCCTGCAGAGTTCCATCTTCACCATTGGTTCCGTGAATGATTGGAAACGCGCAGTCGATCTGTCTGCGCTCTCCGGTTTTTAATGAAAAAATAGATGTAGTTCCACCCGAACAGATCAGTGTAACAGTGTCTTCTCCAGTCAGCTGAGCATCAATTAAGGTTTTGTTCTTAAAAACGGAATCGCTAGTAAATTGATACCAGGTTCCTTCTTTTGAAATTCCGAGTAACAGTATTTCAAATTGGTTCTTATCAGCTGCATTGAAAATATTTTTTGCAGAAACTATTGAGACTTCGTGTTCTGCAGATCTGCCACCAAAAATAAGTCCGATTTTTCTTTTCATAAAATTATTTTGCCTTTTTTACAAGGCTCGGACAAGTTGTTTACTGAGGTGGGGGTGTGGAACCAGCCTTGTAATTAGTTACGCTATAACATAAATCAGCTAGAATTTTTTGATCATTGCTCATTTCATAAATGCCACGTGTGCAGATTTTTAGAACTCGTGATAAAAATGGAACATGGGGGCTTAACACTAATGTGTAGTGTGTTCGCACTGGTTTTCCATCCTTATCTGTAGCGTATTTGCTGATCATATCAAATTCGATTTCTTTTGCTGGAATGTAGCACGTATTAGGATCTGGACAGTCGTGCTGATTAACTGCTGAAGCTGGAACGCGGTACTGAATGTCTTTGGATGTCAGGCGATGGCAGGTTTCGGGGTAGCGCCCTTCGTCATAACACGAACCAAATGCTAATGCTTGAAACGTCAAAAAAGTTAAAATGGGTGGGCGCGCATCACCCTGGGTCTGAACGGATCCAAGAATAGAGCTGTCAATAGACTGGGCTGAAACTTTCTTAAATGTTAATGGCCAGGCAACTGGGGCCGACTGAGTGGACTGACCCCCATGGTATTCTTCGGTTTGTACAACAAGATCTAGAAACAGTTTTTCGCTGTCATTAATCATCGTGGTGACAGAAATTCCTTCCTGTTTAAGGTTCTGATTAAGACTGTCCTGAATTCGTTGAGACTGCATAACGCTAGTGAATTCGTTGGCTTTAATTTCGTTGTAATCAAAAGTCCCAAAACCTTGGCCCAATGCTTTTGTTAATTCAAGCGGAGCAATGGCTGGTCCTAAATCATCGTTAGTCAAATCAGTTTTTTTAAGACACGAGGTTGTCGAAAACGTAACTGTCGCAATAAGTAAAATAATAGCAAAAGTTTTTGTTGTCATATGGAATCCCAACCCCAGACCCAGAGTGGTAACGGCAACAGCAGCGAAAGAATTTTTTGAGTTTCTGGTTTAACGAAATCCAAATCTGCTGGTTTTAGTGGGCCAAACAGCAATCGGGTTAAGTCAGATTCATTTTTAATGGTGTACAAGTCAGTTCCGTAACCGAAAACGATTTGATTTTCTTGACGTTCCAAGACGATGTGTTCGAAGCCTTCAGCGCGGAATGCTTTTTTTATTTTAGTAAGAACATTTTCTAAGTTTACAAATTTGATCATTCCAAGGAATCCAACATGTGAAACGGCGCATACGGCTTCCAGCTGCTTTTTCAAATTGACTGAATGGGCAGGCACCATAATTGTTAGTGGCTGGCCATGGTGATGCTGCATAAATGAAAACAGATCCAGCAAGCTATCGACTGATCCTGCCCATTCGTGCACATAGTTTGTTAAATCAATTCCTTTTCCGAAAACGGCATAAGCGACTAATTGATTGTGTTCATTCCAGGCAGTGTATAAATGGGAATTAGGAATTTTTAAAAAATTCCTAACATCTTCGACTGTTCTTAGCGTTTGCACAGTGTGCTGGGAATAGAGTTTTAGAAGTGCTGTGGGATCTACTTTGGTATCGGATAGAAATTTTAATTTTTTATTTTTAATCGGGAAGTTGTTTTCTAAAACATAAGTTTGTTCGATTCCTGCAAGTTCGAAACCGAAGCGTCGATAGAAATCGAATTGATCCGTCCATAAAATTGCCAGGTCGCAGTCTTGCTGTTTTGCTAAGGCCATGCAGTTTTCGACATTCTTGGAGCTGAGGCCCTTTTGCCGATGATTCGGGTCCGTAACAACGGATCCGATGCCACCAACTTTAAAGATACAGTGAGGTGTTTTTACAATCATTGGCTTCAGCACAGCATGGGACAGAATTTTTTCATCTTCGACAATAATGCTCATGTTGTGAATATTGTTGGCTGACAATGCGGTGGGGTATTCACTGCTTATAGGCCACGAATTACTCTCGCGTAGGTTTTGATTTAGAAATTCGACGACTTCGGAAAATTCGTGGGCTGCTGGAGAACGTGGACCTTGCATATAAGCCTCCTGAGTATATATTTTAGCCGTTTTTGGTGCATTCTAGATACGTCTTGAGAGAGAAAATTGACTTAAGACTGGAAGTTTTTTAAGTTAACAATTCAGGTTTGTTAAAAAAGCGTTAGCTGGAGGCCCACATGGCTGATTTATCACAAAAATGGAAAGAAAATAAAGCCGGCAAAATATTTGTAGACCAGTCGTGCATTGCTTGCGATGCCTGTGTTCTTTCTGCGCCAAAAAATTTCGCCATGCACGAGGACGATGGTCATGCTTTTGTTTCTAAACAACCTGAATCCCCCGAGGAAGAAGCTGCATGCAAGGAAGCCATCGAAGGCTGCCCAGTAGAAGCCATAGGCGATTTCGGTGACAAAACTTAATAAACCGACAAAAGTCGAGCCGAAGGCTCGCAAGAAACCAGAGCCGAAGGCTCGCAAAAAACCAATCGAGTTTGCCTTTGGCCTCGGTGAATTAAAAAACCACTACCCCGATGCCCATTGTGCACTAAAGTTTGAAACTCCATTTCAGCTTTTAATAGCTACAATCCTATCGGCACAATGCACGGATGAGCGGGTGAATAGTGTTACTAAACCATTGTTCAAGCAGTATCCAAATGCAGAGACTATGAACACTTTGAGTGTCCCTGATTTAGAGAACTACATTCACTCGACTGGTTTTTACAAAAATAAAGCTAAAAATATTAAGCAAACGTGTCAAACGCTGGTCACTGTTTATGGCGGCGTAGTTCCCAATACCATGGAGCAGCTTTATGAGCTGCCCGGGGTGGGTCGTAAAACAGCCAACGTGGTTTTAGGAAATGCTTATAACATCAGTAGCGGAGTTGTGGTTGATACGCACGTGATGCGTTTGGCAAATCGTATGGGCTGGGTGCGTGGAGATGATGCTGTTAAAATTGAATCTCAGCTGAATCAAATTTGCCCCAAAGAAGATTGGATTATGCTGCCACATTATTTAATTTCTCATGGACGGGCTATTTGCAAAGCTCGTAGTCCGGAATGCCATAATTGCTTTCTTCAGAGTCCTTGTCCTAAGCGCGGAGTTTAGGTACGCTTTCAAGCATGTTACAAGCTTACTTCGAAAGTATAAAATATGCTGGCCATTTATTACCGGTCTCTTTTTTAAGAATTTTTTTGGGCTATTTTTATTTAGATTTGGCTTTAAAAGATTGGCGCAGTTATATCAATCTGGGCAATTCAGTTTCTGAATTGTTTTTGAATGCATTAAATAAACCCATGATGCCGGGTTGGTACCGCATTTTATTAAGCGAACATGTTATTCCAAATTGGAGCATCGTAGCTTTTATTTTAATTGGATTGCAGTTAGCTGTTGGGGTGTCCTACGTTATTGGTTATGTTGTGCGCCCAATCTCTGTCATAGCTATTTTTCTCTGTTTAAATTATTTAACGCTTTCGATGGCAGATAAAGAAACTTTTTTTAAATTGATGATTGCCTGCCACATTTTACTTGCGTGGGTAGGTGCAGGACGCTGTCTGGGATTAGATTACTATTTCTTTAAACGTCGTCGCGGATTGTGGTGGTAATGAAACAGTTTATTATATTTATCGCCTTGGTTTTTTCCGGTTTGTTAGCAGCGTTCTTGAATACAGAAAATACCAAAGCAGTACCTGACAATAATACGATCAAGGTTTTTGCAAATTCGTCTTTTGTTTCTAAATGGGGACCGGGTCCAGGATTAGCAGAGCTTTTTGAAAAACAGTATGGCATCAAAGTGGATTTTATCGAAGCTTCCGATGTGACAATGACTTTACAAAAAATAGCATTTGAGGGAAAGAATGCAGCAGCCGATGTTGTTGTTGGGCTTGATCAATTTGATTTGGCCAGAACTTCAAATAAAATTAAGTGGCAGGAAATAAAATCAGAAAAAGATTCTGAATATCCACCAGAAATTACAGAAATTATCAATACTCCTCAGTTTTTAGCTTACGACTGGGCTCCGATGGCTTTTGTTGCTCGGGAGGATTTAAATGTCCCGCTGGATTCATTGGATGACTTGCTCAAACCGGAACTGAAAGGAAAAATTGCGCTGCAAGACCCTCGAACTAGTTCGCCAGGCTTGCAGTTTTTAGTTTGGGTCTTTGAATCAAAATCTCCCAGTGAGGCACGAGAGTTTTTAAAAAAATTAAATGCTCATGCTCACAGTTATTCGACAGGGTGGTCGGCAGCTTACGGATTATTTAAAACAAAACAAACAGATCTGGTTTTTTCCTATGTTACATCGCCTGTCTTTCATGTGCTTGAAGAAAAAGATTCGACCTACATGAGTTTGGAATTCAAAGACTCTCATCCGCTGCAAATTGAATTCGCAGGAGTTCCAGCAGGTTGTCAGAATTGCGAATCTGCAGCAAAGTTCGTTCGTTTTTTACAAACAGATCAGGCGCAGAAGTTAATTATGAATAAGAATTATATGCTGCCGATAACTAACGCAATAAAAGAATCGACTGCATTTGATGCAGTGAAAATTTATAAAACGCGGCCTTTTAAAATTTATGACAAAAGTAAGTTGGATGAATGGATTCAAATTTGGTCAGAAGTAAGAAAGAATGAAGGTTAGTTCATTTCGCGGCTATTTTTTTACTGTTCTACTTTTGGTATTTTTCTTGTTTCCCTATGTTTCTTTTTTGCGATTTTTCAATTGGCAAGTTGCTATCACCAGTTCTGAGCTTATTTGGGTTTTGAAAAATTCATTTCTTCAGTCCGTTGTTGCAGCAGTTATTTGTGTTACTTTGGGGTTTTATTTTAGCCTCGGATTATTTCAGTTGCCAGAAAAAATTATTTCAGTTGTCAGTAAGATTGTGCTTCTGCCACAGATGTTACCGACACTATTTTCAATTTTAATTGCTTTTTCAATTTTGAATCCATTTCCTATGGGCCATTTGGGTGTCATTTTTATTTTTGTTTTAATAAACTTAGGTTTTTCAGTTTACCAAATTTCTTTGGCCATTCAAAATAAACTGGGCCAGCTGGCTCTGGTCAGTGAGGTGTTCGGAATTAGCAAAAACCAGTTTCGCAGTCGGGTATTAATTCCACTGGTGTGGGCTGATTTAAAACTAAATTTCTTGTTTACTTTTCTTTTCTGTTTTTCAAGTTTGTCTGTGCCCCTAGTTGCAGGCGGCGGTAAAGGCACTAATCTAGAAGTTCTTATTTTCGAAAAAATATTTATTGAACAAAGCTGGGATTCCGCTTGGTTGCTGATGGTTTTGCAGATGACTGTTGTTTTTTTAATAAGTTACTTTTTTTTGCGTAGCCGCTCGTACACCGCACAGGCTTTTAAGCAGCATTTTTTTTATAAGTCAAAACCAGCCGCAATTGGATTACTGACCTACGTGGCGGGTTACGTTGGTATTTATTTGCTCAGTGTAGGGAGTTCGCTTGGCGGACTAGACGATATTTTGCTGTATCAAGATGATGTTATTACCGCTACTAGAAATTCGCTACTGCTTGTGCTGGGATTACTATGCGTCAGCTTCATAGTGCTGATCGTTTGGATTTTTGACTATGTCAATACATTGCGACATTCGATTGCCATGCATTTTATTTCTGTATCAACAGTGCTGGTTGGATTTTCATTTTATATTTTCTTTCCACTAAGCTCACGATCTGATTTTTTAAAAATGCCGTTGGCTTTTGGGATATTATTTTTCCCAGTAGTATTCAAAATATTTTTTGAAAAACAGATTGATCAGCTACGGCATCAAATCGTAGCCGCCAAGGTTTTTTCAATTTCGCCTGGCGTGATTGTGTTTCAAGTTATTCTAAGACAGGTTTTAAGACCTTTATTTTTTGCAGCTAGTTTTTTGATGATCTGGACTTTAAGTGATTTTGCTATTTCCAGAGCTGTAGGCACCCAGTCGCAAACTTTAGGATTAATTTCTGAAAGTTTTTTAACCGGATACCGCTTGGATGCTGCGTTTTTGATTAGCTTTTATATTCTTATACTGTGGTTGTTTTTGACGGCCATGTTACATTTTGTTTTCAAAGGAATTTATGGCGCTTATAAGTAATATTCAATTGCAGCTTGGAAATTTTGCTCTATCTGTGGACGAGTTGCAGTTGTCAGATACGGGCGTCACGGTTATTCAAGGGCCTTCCGGTTCGGGTAAAACCGCTTTTTTTAATACACTGATTGGAATTCATCAGCCAAAAAAATGGTCGTGGAAATTAGGGGACATAGACTTAGCAAACTATAGAATCTCTGATCGCCAACTGGGTGTTGTGTTTCAAAACTATGAATTGTTTCCGCATCTCACTGCAGAAGAAAATATTGAAATTGTTTACCGCGCCAGAGAAAAACGATCGCGTGCTGAATTTTTGAATCAGGTTGTATCTAATCGTAGCCGGTTAAACCTTGATTCGTGTTGGCAGACGAAGGCCTCTGACTTATCTGGCGGTGAAAAGCAACGAGTCGCTCTGTTGCGGGCATTGATTTGTCAGCCGCGAGTGCTTTTGTTAGACGAGCCGTTTGCCTCTTTAGATGAATCCAATCGGCAACAGGCCCGCTTGTTAGTAAAATCTGTTCTGCAAGAATTAAAAATTCCAGTCTATTTAATTACTCATGACGCCCAGGATGCAGCGGTACTAGCAGATCACAGGGTTTATATCGAGTCCGGCCGTTTTAAGAACGTCTAATATTTTGACGAATAGAAATATTTTTCAATCATGCTCAATTCTCTTATGATTAGTGCTTGGCTTAAGCTAATTTACTCGGTGATGCCTTATTTCACTTTGCTTTTTAGCTTTATTTTTTTTCTTATTT
>JAYUTU010000363.1:0-9622 GCA_043754975.1 Bdellovibrionales bacterium
GCTTTTAATTTACTGATTTTCTCGATTTTTTGCTCGCTGCGATCTTGCTCTTTTTCATTTTCTTCAAAAGTGCAACCACTAGAGTCAGCTACAGATTTACCAACTCCAGATAAGTCATTAGTAATACCGTAGACTGTTTTTAAAATTCTTTCGGTTTCTGAACTGTCTTCGCTTGCTTCTTCAAAACCACCCAGATTCAAATCTTTTGTGCAGGAATTAGCTTTTTTTTGGCAGTCTTGAATTTTTTCTTGTCCCGCTTGTTCACATTGTTTATCAAGCTCTTCTGCTAATTTTTCATAATCTTTTAAGAGTGTTGTGCAATTTGATCTGATTGCCGATTGTGAATCCTTGTCTTTACATTCCGTCCGCGCTTTAGCTTCTTGCATCACTAGACAGGCACTAGTGTCTGCGTCTCCTCTTATTTTACCATCAATTGGCTTTTTGCAATCATCATTCGTCTGTAAGCTAATTAGCTTTTCGGTTTCACAGGCCTCGCGGGAAATTTCTGGTTTTGATGCCGTCCACCCAGTGAGTGCGACCAGTAAAACCACGACAGCTGTAAAACTTTTTGATATTGGAAATGCGTTCATTTGCTTCCCCCGTTGAAGATATAGAAATAGCAAAATTAGGTCCAAAATTATCTCTGCTATTTAAAAAGTTTACGTCTTATTTTGGGAATTTGTCTGTAAATGTCCTCTGCCACTAGCCTATGGGATAGGGTTTGGCAGAGCGGGCTTCTTGAATTTGTTCAGCTGTCGCACGATTAGAAATAATGCTGCGGCTATTATGATGAAGTCGATGGCGGCTTGTAGGAAATTTCCATAGGCGACGACACCCACACCTGCTTTTTTTGCGTCCTCAATCGTTGAGTAGGATTCTCCGTTCAGAGCCACAAACTGGCCAGCAATGTTCACCCCCCTCATCGCAAGCCCGATTAAAGGCATTAAAATATCATTTACTAACGAAGTTACAATTTTTCCAAAGGCCGCTGCGATAATGACAGCTATTGCTAGATCTAGGACATTTCCTTGAGCTATAAATTTTTTGAAATCTTGTACCATCATTTTACCTCGTAGTGAGTGACTAGACTTACGACTTGCTGGCGTTCTGTCAACGGGCAGCCTTCTGCATCGCAAAAGTCATTGGTGAATTGTGAAGAATAGCCTAACTTAACTCCCATGCATGATTCCATTGCCGGCGAAAATTCAGATTTATTTATTCAGGGACAAAAAATTCATGTCCAGACTGAAGACTGGGGCACTCGCGAGCAAGTTTTAGTTAGTCGTATTTTTAAAAACGGCTCGGTTTTAAAAACCTTTAAGCTAGCCTACGAAAAAATTCCTAGTGCTAATCTGCGTCCGCAGCGCCAGATGGCTTTGACTAAATTACACCAGCATTCGATCGACTGGGCGCAAAAAGAAACATAAGTAAATCTAGCCTCCTCAAGTGGGTCTTTATCCCTGATCATAATAAAGTGATCCAGCTAAAACATATCTACAAAACTTACGGTGCTGAACGCCATGCTTTACGGGATCTAAATCTACAGATTAACAAAGGCGATTTTGTTTTTTTAGTTGGACCCAGTGGGGCTGGCAAAACAACATTGTTTAAATTAATCTCTGCTTACGAAAAACCCACCAGCGGCGAAATGCAAGTTTGTGGGCATTCATTGAACTCTTTGCGCTTGGGTCAAATTCCCTTTTACCGACGAAAAATTGGCTTTGTATTTCAAGATTTTAAATTACTAAAAAATAAAACCGTTTTTGAAAATGTTGCCCTTCCGCTAGAAATCATCAATGCACCTGGGGATCATAAGAAAAAAACCCATGAACTTCTTGAGCACGTCGGCTTAAGCCACGTTCACGATCAATATCCTGATTTTTTATCTGGGGGCGAGCAACAGCGTATCGCTATTGCAAGAGCGCTGATTCATGACCCTGAGCTTTTGATTGCGGATGAGCCGACAGGAAATTTGGATCCCAAGATGAGTGAAACTATTTTACAGTTGTTTTTTGATTTTGCCAAAAAAGGTACGACATTTTTTGTAGCGACACACGATTACCGACTTTTAAAACTGCAGAACAGTCGCGTTCTGGAATTAGAAAAAGGCCAACTTGTTGGGGATAAGCTATCGTGAGATGGTCATCACTAAAAATTAGCTTATTAGCGGTTCTGACTTTTTCTATGGTGCTTATTTTAATGAGCTTTTTGTTTTATAAAAATTTAAATATTATTTTAGGCTTTTGGGATAAAGACAATCGCATGAGCATTTACCTGCGTGTTGATGCTAATGATTCAGATAAAGCTAATGTGCTTAGTTTACTGAAATCTAAATCTGATGTCGTCACTGATATTCAATTTGTTGATCGCACGATGGCATCAAATGATTTTAAAAAGATGTTCGGCGAATACTCTGCCGGAATGATCAGCGTGGATGAAATGATTGATCTGGTACCAGAATCTTTTACTGCCAAGTTAACTGCCGCTGCCAGCGAAAAAAATATTTTTGCCGAATTAAAATCAAGTCTACTGGCTGATCCCTTCGTAGAGGATATTTCTTACGGCGGTGAGTGGCTGAGCAAATTTAGTAAACTGGATCGTATTCTGAAATTTTTAGGGTTAACCTTAACCCTGGCGCTATCGCTTTCGGTAACTTTAATATCTGCTTTGATGGTGCGCTCTTTGGTCGACGAATCTAAAAATGAAATCGAAGTCCTTTCCCTGATTGGTGCGACTCGTTGGCTAATCTATAGAAAATATTTGAAACAATTTTTATTTTTCTTCAGCCTTAGCCTTTTGCTTAGCGTGCTGCTGAGTTATTTAGTTTTTTTCGTGTTTAAAAATAATTTTCTTACGGGTCAAGGCTTTAACTACGTTGCGGCCAGCTTGCAATTTCTTAGTTTTCTAGAGACCGCAGGAGTGTTAGCAATTTTATTTGTATTTGTTATCAGCGGCGCTTCCTTAAGTTTACGATCAACTCTTCAACGCTTAAGTCTTTTTGCCTATGAATAGGTTTGTAGCAAGCCTAACTTTGTTGCTTTCAGTGACTGCATGGAGTGCAGAGCCAAGCCTTGAAAAAAAAGTTAATCTTACGTTAGATAAAAAAGCCCAGATCGATCTGGAGCTTGCTAAAACGGACGAGGATGTAAAGCAGTTAGAAGTTGTTATTCGGCAACGACGTAAAGTTCTGTTACAGCGTGCTCGGGCTCTCAGTTATTTAAAAAATTTTAAATGGGGTGGATTGATGTCATTCGATAATCCCACTACTTTTGAGCGAAACTTGCGAATTTTATCTAGCTTAAATAAATTCGATTTCAATTTGTTCAAGGATTACAAAGCCTCATTGCGTAACTTGGCTCAAGGCCGTACTGATCTCAGCTTATTCCAAAAAGAATTAGCCGCGGTGATCGCCGATTTGAAGACTCAGGAACAACAGCTTTACGAGGAAGAAAAAAGCAGAACAGCCGCCTTAGCACAAGAAAATAAAAAATCCTTACTTTTGTTTAAAGGCAAAATGCCTACACCGACCGAGGGCCAGTTGAAATTGTCATTTGGCTCGTACCGCGATGAACAAAACGAATATGCGTTTTTGATTCGCGGACTGCTATTTGAAACCAGAAGTGGTGAAAAAGTTTATGCTGTCGGTCCAGGCCAAGTCATTTTCCGTGACGCTATTCCGCACTGGGGAGAAACTTTAATTATACAGCATGATGACAACTACTATTCAGTTTATGCTGGTGTTCAGGCAGACTTAGTAAAGTTAAAGGATACAGTTCAAATTAAAGATGTCGTGGCCCGAACTCAAGGTACTGATTTTTATTTTGAATTAAGGCATTTTGAAAATCCAGTAAATCCAAAGAACTGGTTAAAGGAAAAGTTATGACAAGAAAATATGGAATTTATTTTTTAATAGGTCTGATCATTGTTTTTGGTGGTGGCCCGTTGGTATCGCTGGCACAGGATCGCTATGCCGAACTACAAAATTTCAGCAAAATACTAAATCTAGTGCAGCAATATTACGTCGAAGAGGTTGATACAAAAAAGTTAGTCACTGGAGCAATCAAAGGAATGCTTAAAGAATTAGACCCACATACCAATTTCATGGCACCAGATATTTTTAAAGATTTTGAATCTGAAACTTCGGGCGAATTCGGTGGTATTGGTATTGAAATCTCAATTCAGAATGGAATATTAACTATTATCTCACCGATCGAAGACACTCCGGCATGGAATGCTGGAATCAAACCTGGGGACAAAATTGTGGCGATCGATCTGCAATCAACTAAAGGTTTTACTTTAGTTGAAGCATCCGCATTATTAAAAGGAAAGCGTGGCAGTAAAATCGTTTTGTCTGTCATTCGTGATGGACAAGAAAAACCGTTGGATATCTCGATCACTCGCGGCAGTGTGAAAATTAAATCCATCAAAACGGCAAATCTCGAAGATGGCTATTTGTACGTCAAGGTCACAAGCTTTATCGAAAATACTAGCGCTGATTTGGAAAAGGCGCTGCGTGCTTACAAAGAAAAAAATGGTGGCAAGATCGAAGGAATCTTAATTGACCTCCGTCGAAACCCTGGAGGTTTATTAGATCAAGCCATCAAGGTCAGCGATATGTTTTTAAAAGATGGAGTAATTGTTAGCACCATTGGTCGTGATTCAAAAAATAAAGAAGTCAGCAGCGCTACAAAAAAAGCATTATATCCCGATGTACCTATTGTCGTTTTAATTAATGAATTTTCTGCCAGTGCTAGTGAAATTGTAGCTGGCGCCTTACAAGACAACAAACGTGCAGTCATTGTGGGCGAACGAAGTTTTGGAAAAGGTTCTGTACAGTCCGTGATAAAACTTGGTGACGGCAGTGGTCTGAAACTGACAGTGGCTCGTTATTACACCCCGAGCGGTACTTCGATTCAGTCCGAGGGAATTCACCCGGATATTGAAATTGAAGAGGTCGACGCTGAAATTTTCGCAAAAGCTGTTAATAAAACCAAGGGCCTTCGTGAGAAGGATATTTCTGGCCACTTAAAAAGCGATAAAGAAAAACAATCTGCAAAATTAAAATCTGATGTGCCTTCAATGGAAAAAAATGCAGTTGCTTGGTGGAAAGATATCGGCAGCAAAAAAGATTCAGAATTATCAGAAAAAGAAAAGTTATTTAAATCTGATTATCAAGCCTACCAAGCTTTCAGTTATTTAAAAGCATGGAAGGCCATGAAAAGCCTAACCCGCTAAATTCGCCAGGTGTGTAACAATTTTAGGTGTTTCTAATTATGAGACACTCTTAACCTCAGCAATTTGCTTCTAAATAGCCCCCAAAGTTTGCAGTCTATAACCTGTATGAAAACTTCAAGGTTTATTTTTAACAGTCTGCTATTTGTGTTAAGCGCCCAATTCGTTAGTCAGGCTGCCTTTGCCAAGCCAAACTTGGGCCTTTTATCACTAAAAGACATTTCATTTAAAAGTCTGAGCTATGCCTTAGACACACAGGTTAAGTCCGCTGACCATGCTCTGTATTGGCAGGGTGAATTCCCGACAAAAATTCAAACGACTTTGATCCCTGCTCTTGTCGGCGTTGGAAATATGCTGAGTAAGGACGATGAGGCTTCGGCATTTACGACTGCGTCCGTGCTGGGAATTCTGTCGCAGATCTACTTGGATCATCCCCATTTAAAAAATGAATTTCCAGTAAGCCAAATCCCAAAAAGTCTAGAAAACGGCATCAGCACATTCAGCCGCTATGAAAGCCAAGGCACTTACAACTTCTACCCGTCACGAATTATCGATGGAAAAACAATCCGTCGACCAATAAATATGACTTTATTTCCGCTGTGGCATGGCTTCACCAATGTTCCCAATGATGCTGATACGACATCTGTCGTTTTATCTGCCTTAGTTTTTCATGCAAAAATTAATCAAGGGACCTACACGATCCCAACTGCTGCACTAGAAACAATTTCTAAGTTCACTGATACCGACCGCAGCCCCATGTTCTACAATCGCTTTCAAGGACGCCATAACTCCGGCGCTTACATGACGTGGTTGTACGACGAAAAAAATCCTGAAATGCCGCGATTTTATTTCGCGCGAACCGCAAAGGGCGAACGTATTCCGTTTAATAAAAATGATGTGGACTGTGTCGTCAATGCCAACATTCTTAAAATGCTAGCGCTGGCAAAATCTAAAGCAAGCGGCCAAGAAAAATCCTGTCAAATGCTTAATGATATGATCGAAAAAAATGAACACGCCGGTTGTGGAGTGTACTACCCAAACACCTTAAATTTATCCTTTGTTTTAGGTCGTACAAAAGCTGCCGGTGAAACATGTATTAGCCAGCAGTCAGAACAGAAAATGATACAGATGATTCTAAAAATGCAAACTGGCGATGGCTCTTGGATTAATGAAAAAAACGTGTGGCAAGATCCTATAATTACCACTGCCTTTGCGCTGGATGCGCTGTTGCACTTGTCGACACCAAAAGACCAGAAAACTTATGTTGCTTTGATGTACGGCGTACATTTTCTATTGAAGAATATCAAACAAAAAGAAACTGCAATGTATTGGAATGCTGAAGGATTTTTTACCGCTACCGCGATCGCTAGGTCACTGATTATGTGGCAATCGGCAGCGTATACGAATTCAATTATTAGTTCTGCTCTGTTAAAAATTCACGAAGCTTTTCCACACTACACTGCAAAAAATTATCTTGAATTAAATTTTAATACCTCCAGTGGAGATCAATGAAGAACTTAATTTTTTTAAATTTAGCATTCTTTGTCTATTGCACAAGTGCAACCGCATGGCAAATTTCTACAGGTGACTTTAATGAATGGGAAAGATCCCTGGTTATTAAACCTTCTGTTTCCTCGGAACTAAATAATTTCTTTCAGTTAAAAATACCTCAAAGCAGCATTGCAATTAATTACTCCGAGCAGCTGCCAAAATTTATGAAGAAAAAAATATTCGCTGAAGCTTTGGCAGCGATGGGCCCCCTAGATAACCCCTCTACAAGCTGCAATCAGTTTTCAAAAGTTCAGTTCCCTGGCCACATCACAACGCAAACGGACCCTCAGTCAGCTCACGCGGCGAAAGCCTTCGAAGCAGAGATGATTCGTGTTGAAACGTTGGATTGTTTGAGCAACCGCGAACTGGAAAATGTATTTGCAGTTTTTATGAGCTCTGATTTCCAAAAAAAATCAATAAAGGGTCTAAAATCTATTACAGCCAACGAGGCAACAAACCAAATCTGTCAGCAGACTTCTGTTTTTGGCTTAGGCAATTCTTCCTATTGTTTTACTCAAGATATCTGGAAGAATAGCGATACTATTGTGCTGCATTCGTTTAATGAATCAAATGCACCTGGGGTGGCTGCACCCGTATATTTTCGCGAAGTGATCACAGTATTTAAGCGAACCCTACAGAATGAAGTTTTAGTTTATAATCTGACGTACGGGCGGGGCCCTGATCTGCCTTTGCGCAGCCTAATAAAGGGTATGGTGCAAAAACAGCAGGCCCGCTTGATCGAGCTTCTTATCGAATCCTCGGGCCCGTGACTGATAAGTTACGACGTTTTATGAATTTTGCTAAAGAGATTTTGAGTCTAGTTTTGCTCTTCTTTAATATCTTTAGCATCGACCATTTTAATCTTCGCTTTTTCAGTTAACAGCTTCATCACTTTTTCTTCGGTGATCTGGTACGTCAGACGACTTGTTTGCTCTGGCTTTGCATACCACTCTTTGATGCGGCCGATTTCGATACCCGTTTGCTTCGAATACTCTTCGTATTTAGCATCTAGGTCTTCCTGTTTGCATAGCAGGTTGTGCTCTTGCGACAGCTTATCGATTAAAAAGCTAGATTGAATCATTTCACCAGCAGTCTTTGCAAAATCAGAATCCCACTTTTGAACATAGTCTTCAAATTCAGCTGGCTGCATCCCCTGCTCGGTCATGCGCTTTTTAAAATCTTCAATTAAAGACGCTTTTTGCTCTTTCATCAAAGACGCTGGTACATCGACAGGGTTAGCAGCTACTAATTTTTTTAACAAACGATTCTTGAAACTATCTTCGATACGTTTTTGCTCAGTTTGTTCAGTGTCTTGCTGAACAGTTTTTTTAAATTCTTCAACAGTTTGATTTGCACCAATTGTTTTTAATAATTCATCCGTCATTTCAGGTAAAACTTTTTTCTTCAAAGACTTCAAAGTCACTTTGAAAGTAACAGGTTGGCCTTCTAATTCTTTTGCATGATACGGTGTTGGGAATTTCAAATCCAATGTTCGAGTCTGGCCGATATTCATGCCGACAATTCCTTCTTCATAGCCGTCAATAAACTGTTTTGAGCCTAATTCTAAGCTGTGGTCTGCGCCGGATCCGTTTTCAAGGGGCTTGCCGTTGACGATGCCTTCGAAATCAATGACTGATACATCACCCATTTGTGCCGGGCGGTTGTCTAAGACATCCACGTATTCTGCTTTCGAATTACGAATGTTTGTAATAACTTGATCAATTTTTGCTGTATCGAAAATATATTTCTCTTTTTCGACTTCAAGGCCTTCCCATTTTTTTACTTTTACTTCAGGACGCACATCAAAAATAGCTGCAAACGAGAAGTTTTTTTCTTCCGTTGGATCTTCGAATTCAAATTCAGGATAGCTGATGGGATCAATTTTTTGATCTTGTAAAGCAACTGGATAATGTTTTGAAATTAAATCTTGTGCGACATCACCTTGGATACGATTTTTATACATCGTTCTGATCGTAGTTAATGGTGCCTTGCCTTTGCGGAAACCTTTGATTTCAACTTGGCGCTGAATATCTTGATATGCTTTTTCAAAAGCTGTTTTTACAACGTCTTGATTGATTTCGACATTGAGCTTTCTTTGTAAACCTTCAGTTATTTGAACTTGTGCTTTCACGGAGTCTCCTTATACTATTTGGGAAGCACGCAAAGTAGTGTGCTTTATAGGCAAATGCAATGGTAAAAAAAGCTCATTTTGTAACTGGTAAGGGCGGCGTCGGGAAGTCACTTGTGGCCGCCCTGTTAGCGCGTTTTTACAGCCATAATAGCCAGCAGGTACTGTTGGCAGAACTGTCAGAAATTAGCTTTTACAAAGATTACTTAGACTTAGAGCAAATTCAGTACAAACCAACGCAGTGGTTACCTAACGTGGATGTTAGCCAATGGAGCGGAGCCGAGTGCTTAAGAGAGTACGCCCTTCATCTACTTAAGATAAAAAAATTATACGAATTATTTTTTGAAAACCCAGTGACCCGGTCCCTGGTTCAAGTAGCTCCTGGGCTGCAAGAGCTTGCCATTCTGGGTAAAGTCACATCTTCTCCGCGCCGCCATGGTCCCTCGATGGACTACGACCAGCTTGTCATCGACTCATTTGCTACTGGGCATTTTTTAAATTTATTACAGGCCCCACGCGCCATGGCTGAAACCATTCAGTTTGGCCCCATGGGAGAGCAGTCCCGCAGTATCGATAGCTGGATTAGAAATCCCGATTTTGCCAGTGTGCATGTGGTCACGATTGCCGAAGAGCTACCGATTACTGAAACTTTGGAAATGTGTGAAAGTCTAAAGCAGCAATTTCAAATTCGGCCTCAGATATATCTCAATA